>WQSD01000001.1 GCA_009788105.1 Oscillospiraceae bacterium
CCCGCCGTGGGCTTGCCCGCATGAGCGCGCAGGCAGTGGGCGGTGCGGTAGGCGCGAACCCAATATCAATCATCGTCCCCTGCCACCGCGTGCTGGGGAGCGACGGCAGTCTGACCGGATACGGCGGCGGACTTGATGCGAAGATATGGATGTTGGAGTTGGAGAAAATAAAATTTGAACGTCTATAGACAAAACACCCCCCGACGGCGAAAGCGTAATATCCTAAACGAAGAAATCCAAAACCGAATAGGATACAAATAATCAAAACCGCTCATTTGCAAAAGGAGCGGTTTTGTTATATTCAAATGCTTTCACCCCAACAGCACCAAGGGTAACACAAACACCCCAACACTCACCACAAGTCCGAACACCGCGCCTCGCTTGCTTATGGCGTACACCAACCCACAAATCGCATACACCGCCACCAATCTCACGGCGTAAAATACCGCCAGCACAGCCCACAGTGGCATTGCGTTCCCTGCAAATTCGGGGATAGACAGTGCCGCTGCACTCCAGCTATCAAGACCGAACAGTTGCACCGCCCGCCACAAAGTGGGAGCGAATGCAATCACATAGGCAATGCTCCCCGCACCAAACAGGGTCAGCAGTTTCGTTCTTGTAAGCCTAACCTGTCCGTGTTTGGTGGAGCGAACAAGAGCCACAAAAGTTTGTTCCCGCACTGCAATGGCAAGCAAAATCAGCACCATGGCAAGGATAACGGCGTTCACCAAATTCTCGCCTTCGTCCATGGCGAACAGCCAGCCTGTTTCATACACAAGCTCCCCGCCATCTTGGGTGTCAAGGTATGCCAGTCGCTCCGCAAGTCGGCGTATCGCCACCGCGCGTGGGGAGTGGCTGTACCCGTGAAGCTCCAGTTCCTGCGCTACCCACTCCTGCCGCTCCTCCGTTTCAAGCCCCTGCGCATAGGCGACAACCGCCCGAAATTCCCCCTCCTCCGGGGCGATTCGTGGGCGGATATAGTGGAATCTTGCCCCCTGCACAAGCATCATTCCGCATAGCAGCACCACTGCACCTGCTCCAATGTACAGCCGCCAGTTCTCGTGAATGAAAAGCCGTGTGCTGAATTTTCGGGGCTTGCTTTTCGAGGAAAACAGGGCGAATTTCACCGATTTTGCTTCTGATACAGGCTTTGCCACAAGTAAAATTGCCAACAAAACCGCCAACACAGCCATAGTTCCGACCATAGATGCAAGCAAATTTACCGGCTGTCCGAAAAGATTCAAGTTCACATATGACACCAGCAAATTCGTCGGCGAAAGCAAGGTGTACGGATTCACATATTTGAAAATGTTCAGGTAAGAATATGACGCGATTGCGGCGTGCAAAAGCGTTCCTGTGGCAAGGAAAAGACTTGCTATCGCAACCAAACTGCCGACATTTTTCACCTTGCGGCAGATGAAAAACAAGAGCAGCCCCCAACATAAATACGCTCCGAATCGCAGGGCAAACAAACCGAGAATCGTCCCGCCAACCGAGATAATATACGGTGCGCCCAAAAATACCGATTGAATCGGTCGGGAAAGGTCGCCAAGACCATAGTGAATGCTTGCTGTGCCAATGGCCACAAGGGTTAGGGTTGCAGACAAAAGCAAGGCAAAAAACGCCGTCAGCTTAACTTTTGCCACGGTAAGAGTTCGCTGTCCCAATTTAGCCGAGTTCAGCAACTTCGCAGACGGTTTTTCGCTTAGCACCAGCACCGCCATGAACACCACAAGCCCAATCAGCCCAAGCCAGTCCACCCCAAAGCCACCGAAAATCATCTGTGCTCCGGACGCCACATCAAAGGTTGGCGTGACCTGGTAAAGTCGAGCGAAATCTTCTGCTGTTCGCTGAACATTCCGCAGTCCAAAGCCATCTTCTATGCCAAAGATTGACCCTGCCTGCAAATTTTCCGCCCGCTCTTGCACTCTGTCAAGAAAATCGCTGTAAGTGTTCACCTCGTCCAATTGGCGGAGCAAAAATCGCAGTAACTGCTGCTCTGCGAACAACTCCCCTGTGAAGTGAGTAAGCTCCCATTCTTCGTAAACAAGCTGCCTGTCATCATCTTCGCCAACCCAGCCCCAGCCTGCCCAAATCCGTGCAGAAACCGCATCATATCGCCGCTGGAGTGTTTCGCCTATGTTGGGGTCATCACCAATTTCACGCCACGCCGCCCTGTAGCTGGCGGCAGTAAACCCGCCACGCCCCCAGTCGTCGTCAAAGCGGGACTGCTCCCCCAAAATCAGCAAAACAGGAGCAACCACCGCCAAAATCACAATCACAGCGAAAGCCACCCGCACACGCTTCCACTCTGCGATTAAAACATCAATATATTCCCTCATCATATGTCACCCAAGAGATATAAGTACATATCTTCAAGGCAGGGAGCGACCGCCACGCCGCCCTCCACGGGGCTATCCGACACGATGCGCAGGTGGATTCCGTCCTTCTGCTGGGTGATGTTCACCACCCTGTGGCACTGCGACATTGCCTCCACCTGCTCGCCCCGAACGACCACATCCCAAACCAAGCCTTCCATTTTGGCGTAAAGCTCCTCCACCCCGCCGCTTTCCACCAGCACGCCTTTGTTCATGAATAGCACCTGCTGGGCGATAAGCTCCACATCTGACACAATGTGGGTGGCAATCAGCACAATGCGATTCAGCCCCACTTTCGCAATCAAATTCCGTATCCGCACCCGCTCTTTCGGGTCTAATCCTGCCGTCGGCTCGTCGAGAATGACCAACTTCGGGTCGCCCAACAGCGCCTGTGCTATCAGCACCCGTTGTTTCATCCCGCCGGACAACGCACCTAATCGCTTCTTCCGGTGCTCCCCCAAATTGCACAGTTCTATCAGCTGATTTATCTGCCCCTCCGGCTTCTCCAAGCCCTTTAAGGCGGCAATGTAGTACAAAAATCGCTCCACCGAAAATCGCGGATACATCTGCTGTTGCTGTGGCATATACCCAAGAATTTCACGGAACGCACCCCCAAGAGATGCCGCCTCCGCCCCATCCCAAAGAACCTTGCCGCTATCTGCTGCAAGGTTTTGAGTGATGATGTTGATTAGCGTGGACTTTCCCGCTCCGTTCGGTCCAAGGATAGCATACACCCCGCACTCTGCCGTAAAACAGAACCCGTCCAACGCACGGAGTGTGCCGTAGTTTTTCGTTAAGCCTGTGATTTCAAGTTTCATATACAATCCTACCTATTCACCGGAGAATGCAGCACATACCACTCGTCAAACTGTCGCTGCACCTCTTCCACAAGTTCCATTATCCCTGCCGCACGCAGGTCGGCGTTCAGACTGGCAAGGGTTTCACGCCAGTTGGGGTCTGTGCCAGCAATTAAATCAGTATTCGTATATCCAGCTCGCCAAGACAGCCCGTCAGCGGTTTCTTCCCAGTCATGTAATCGCCTGCTATAGCTGAATTCAATCTTATAAAGTTGTACTATCAATTCTTCCCATCCTCTTCTATCAAAGCGAAAACCTGTGT
The DNA here is from genome assembly GCA_009788105.1 of Oscillospiraceae bacterium. Lineage (GTDB taxonomy): Bacteria > Bacillota > Clostridia > Oscillospirales > CAG-272 > WQSD01. The sequence goes on from WQSD01000001.1 coordinate 3,498, forward strand.
GCGGTGCAGGTTCTAAAACATCGTAATGACGTCTGCGTTGTTCGATGACAACACGCTGGTCCGCTCCCCAAGCGTTTGGTGCTGCAGCAATTAAGGTTGTGCCGAAAAACAAGTTATAAAACGTCAAAAAATACCCGTTTTCAAATTCATCATCCTCGCAGTATCTCAAGTAATCAAATGCTAATCCATTATCATATTTCATATGTACGCCTTCCACACCATATGTAAATAAATTGGCAAATTCTCGGTCTGTGCGTAGCCAAACCATCAATTGCAAAATTTCTTCGACAAACTCAGAATCAGGGTTAATCACCACCGCTGAAGTTTCCGTTGCAACTGTTTCAAAGTCAGACACAAAAACTAACATATTTTCTTCGCTCTGCCACAATTTGTACTCGTACTCAATATGATTGAATTGGATACTCGGTGGTACCCATGGCTGTCTAAACATATCGTGACCTTCCATCAACGATATTCCTTCAAAATATCTTGCAACAAGATACTCTTCATAAAATTGAAGTATTTCTCCGTTTGAAATAGCAATGCCAGGTAAAATATTTATCATATCGAAAAAATGCGGATGCACCCACCGGCTATCAAAGGTTATATCATGGTTTTCAAATACTTTTGCAACATCTACAAGGTTGTTTGTTAGCAAAGAAGTATCAATTTGCTCTGCTAATTCTCTGCATATGATAAATCCTGCTCCAATATTCATTGGATTACCAACGGGAAAACCATGTATTTCGCCGCCTATTCGCATAGCATCCCAAACCACAGGGGGGAATGTTTCATATATCACTCTTCCATCTTCACTTTGCAAAAAATCGCATAAAGCAAGTGTTAATCCTGCTTGATACATTTGAAAATAAGCATCTGATGCTGCCGTCGCCATAGAATCAGTATTCCTACTGAAGACAGTAATTATATCAATTTGGTGTCCTTCGTCGATTACATCTATTAAAACATCAGTATACCAAGGGTGTAAGTTCATTTCTCTGGTGAAATATGTATAGTTATCGCTTGACCCAATTGTTACAAAGTGCACCCGAAAATCGCCGCCCCTTTCACGAATGGCGCGAACTACCGCTTGTTCCCATTCCTCAATTAAAGGATACCCCGGCCACATGAAATTTTGTTCAGTAAATGTTAGGTCTGGAAGCGCCCATACAATGGTGGTTTCGGGCATATTGGAAGTATTACAAGCCGGCAAAAATAGTGTAGTGGGAATAATTAAAATAAGTAATGCAATAGTGAGCAAAAGTGCAACTTTGTTTTTCATAGTAAATACCTCTTTTGGTGTGTTATGTTAATACCTGCATAACGACACATATCCAACGCCGAAAATCGGCGTTGGACGGTGCGTTTTTGTCGTAAATGTAAGGCTAATTAGCCTTGTGTGGTAGAACTAACGCCAAACTCTAACGGTGTGTGCACGTTCTAACTGTGCACTTCTATGACCATTAAATCGAGGGCAGAAAACTACCCCATTTGGGTTGCGCATATTGATTTCAAAAACCTGGAATTGGTTAGTTGCACCTGCAGCACTAATCATATATGCTCTGTTACGATTAACTTCACGAAAATGCCAGCCTTGGATATTCGTATTGAAGAATGCGGTATAATTCATATTAGCAGTTCTTCTTGTATTGCCGTTTTGCATATACGCCGTCACTGGGAAGTCAATCCGAGTGATTGACGCACCACGATTAGCATCAATGCGGACACGCGCAACAGTAAGGTTTGAACTACTAACAGAAGCATGAGCTTCATAAGTGGCATTGTTGCCAAGGGTGAAAATCCTTTCGGTTTGAGTTTGTCTCGCACCGACAGCAAGCGTCCCAAGCAACATAACAAGTGCAAGGGATAGAACAAAAGATAGGTAGAACTTTCTTTTTTTGGTCATGGTTATGACCTCCTTAGTTTTATTGAGCTTGCTTTGCAAGCCCTGTTTTTTGTGTTTTTTACGACAAAAACTAATTTAATGTTCGCCAATGGGGCGAGTGATAGACAGTACGCATTTCTCTTATACCGGAATTGAACAAGTCTGCCATTGTCACGAAATGGGAAAGATTTCGCAATTGTATAGTTGCATCATATGGATTAAACTCGTGGAAAATCACAATATCCATAGTTGGCATCATCATTGGTCGAAACCTATCCCAGTTGTTATTAGGAAGCCGTTCACTTAATTCTGGTATGGGTCTGGCAACATTTGTAAGCAAACAAAAAACTTCGTAGTGATAAAAAAACCACAAAAACATATAATCGCCATATGCTCTTGGGAAAGCGTTGTTAAAGTCAAATTCGCGCAAAACTTCACCGGTGTCAAGGTGGTGCAGTGCGTAACTTGTAATAAAACCACTTTCTGTTGTTGTATTAGTTAATACTATCACGCCATGTTCAGTAATTTCAAAACCCAATATTTGCATTCTGTCCGGATAAAATCCAACATATTCCGTGAAATTTGGATGCCAATCGGTAATATTTTGGCTTTGAAAATTGGCAACATGGATAGATATTCGCATATATTGTTGCAAATAATGTTGACTTTCCCAATCAATGGCATTTATTAACATTTCGTCCGTAAAAGGAATGGTGGTGTATGTATGGGCAAAAAACATTTTGCCGTCTGCCATGCCCAAAAAATGGACACTGTTGCCATAACCCAATTGATCAATATAAACCTCCCACATTTCTCCGGTTCTTAGGTCAATGACGGCGTAAAAAAGTGTTGGATAATTTGAAACACTGTTGCCGATGCCCAAAATATAGTACCCGCCAATCATTTGGGAGGTCCACGCACGAATAGGTGTGGCGCTTTCAATTCGTGCAATGCTGCGTAAATTCCCGCCGGTGAAGGTGGACTCGAAAATATCGATGATATGGCGATATTCGCTGGTGGGGTCGTAACTTGCCGACGTGAAGAAAATATGCTCTCCCATAATGGCAAAATGGTTGGCATGGTAGGTTGCCACAAGGTCAAAAGCGAAGCAATCGCGGCTGTTGTGACGGCATTGCGGGCGGGAGCAAAACACGCTTTCCCGCGCAGACATAAAGTCGGCAAATGCGATGACGGCGTTCCCGCCGTACTGGGTCATTCCGAACATTCCTCGTGTTGTGACCGAGTTGTGCGCCGCGTCCTCCCCTGTCCATTCTCGCACTGTTGGGCGAGTGAGGAGAAAGACTGATACAGCAATGATAACGGCGACTGCGAGAAGAGCAATTGTTATAGTAATATGTTGTTTTTTCATGGTGAATACCTCGTGTGTTTTATTGGAATTTGTGAAGAAAACGACACAAAATAGCTAAAAAATACATAGCTATCACGTGTCGTTGATATTATTGCCCGCAACAAAAGCTCCGCCATTTTTCACGGCAGATGGTGTGGACGCGCATGTATGTATGTATGTATGTATGGGCGGGCTGTTCCAATGTATTCCATTTATACGCACTCCTTGGTGAGTTTTGTTTGAAATTACTGGTATTATTTTCATAAATAAATGAGATAATTTACCTAACAATCAAATTATAGCACACATATTTTCCTTTGTCAAGGCATTTTTCGAAGAAAATTTATATTTTTAGCTATATTTAGACATAATTTTCGGATTTTGTTGATATATAGGCACTTTAGAGCAACAAAAAATGAAAAGAGCGAGATTTTTCTTATTTCAATCTCAAAAGAAAATATTTTTTCAAAAAAGACAAAAATATTTGGTTTACCTATTGACAAGCCAGAAAAGATGTGATATACTTGCAGAAAGAACAATTGTTTCTTTTTGTATCAGTTATAACAACAAAATATCGTTGCCAGTCAGCAACAACCAATGAAAATCGCTCACGCCTTTTTGCCTTCATGGACGAATGAATCGCCCAATCGGCAAACTCGGCACTTACTAAAAGCAAAAAATCAAGCTCATTGATACATAACAAGTTTAGCGAGAACTTAGACTGCACTCGCTTGTTTTGTTATGCATCAATGAGCTTTTTTATTTGATCAAAAACCAGAAACGAGGAAACACATGAAGAAAGAAACAAGACTAATCAGCATGGACGAAATCATCAGTAAGGAGATAGACTGGCTGTGGCATCCGTACATTCCGTTTGGCAAGGTCACAATTTTGCAGGGCGACCCAGGGGAGGGCAAGACCTCATTTGCGTTGGCACTAATGGCTTTGCTCACCACAGGCTCTCCGCTACCACAACATAATCTCGCAAGAAAACCCATCAACGTCATCTTCCAAACAGCGGAGGACGGCTTGGCAGACACCATCAAACCTCGGCTGGAATCCTACGGAGCAGATTGCAGTCGGGTGTTGGTCATAGACGAAGCTGAAAGTGGGCTAACCTTGTCAGACGAGCGGTTGGAGGACGCCGTGGTTCGGTCAAACGCACGACTTGTTGTGTTAGACCCGATACAGGCGTACCTTGGCAGCGGCGTAGATATGCACAGAGCAAACGAAGTGCGACCATTGTTCAAACAACTGTGTAGCATGGCAGAGCGAACAGGCTGTGCCGTCATTCTAATCGGCCACATGAACAAGGACAGGGGCGGAAAGGCGTTGTATCGTGGGCTTGGGTCGATAGATTTTAGTGCGGCGGTGCGTAGTATTCTTGTGGTGGGCAGGTCGAGAGAAGAGCCAAGTCTGCGAATTGCCGCCCACGCCAAAAGCAATCTCGCTCCAGAGGGCAAGTCTATTGCGTTTGAGCTTGGAGAAAACTGCACATTCAACTGGCATGGATATTGTGACACCACAGTTGATGAGTTGCTATCGGGAACTGCTTCTGTGCAAACAAAGACTGCACAAATGGAGCAGGAACTGCGAAAAATTTTAGTAAACCCCATGCCCGCACACGAAGTCTACAAACACGCAAAAAGCCTTGGTATATCTGAACGAACGCTGAAAACCGCTAAGAGCAATCTTCGGGTGAAGTCTTTCAAGTTGAAAGGGCAATGGATGTGGTGTTTGGCGAGTTAGGATTTCACGACAACAGTACCGTTCGTGGTCGCTCACGCTTCGACGGCTGATTTTTCGCCTGCGTGGCAAGTGAATTGCCACTACAGCGAAAAATCATCACCTCAGCGCTTACAACCCAAGGGTGTAAGAGTGTAAAGATTATAGAAGTCTGCCTCCTTGCCTTCTTGAATTCACGGAAAACAGAGCCAAAATAACGCCCGTTGTTAGAGTATTTATACCAACGGCATATCGTTGCACCAACAAGACATAACTACCCCGCTGTTGGGCGAAAATTGCCCACTTGTAGGGTTAGCATTTTTAGCAGATATGAGTGCAGTTTTGCCCTGTCGAAAAAGTAGCAGGTTAAAGCCTGTGGGTCAAAACAACCCCCACAGGCGGTTCACAGCGGACGGCAACGCCGACCGCTGGGCGGTTTCCGAGGGTTGAGGTTTATGGGTCGTAACTGCACACTTTCGCAAAACCTCTGTGTCGTAGATAGCGATAATGGCGGTGCTATGCGGTTTACGTGTGGGTCGCGGGAGCAAAAACAAAGAAAAACATTAACAGGAGAGAGCATGAAAAAACAAAAGATTTGCTTAAACGCAGTAATGAAGTTTGACGAGGAGAAAACCAGCAGATACAGTCATTGCTCTGCTATAATTCACTTTGTCAAGGTTGATGGAGCAAGCTATTCGGTCATGTCAGTTTTTGATGTTAAGGACGAGCATTCGGCGAAAGACAAGCTGAAATATTTGGTCGGATAGTTTGCTGAAAGTTATCAATTTAGTGATAGACTTGCGACTGAATATAGGGTATGATATAGGCGTATCCTATTCGGTTTGAATGAAAAAATTGAGTGTGTTGAATATCTCGGCGGAAAGTGGCAGTTTTAGCCACTTGGAGCGTATTTTTCTTGTTTTGTCAAAATGCCTTTGGTTGCGTAGCAACGATTTTTGGCGAAACAAGAAAAACGAGATTGAAACATGATTGACCACTATCCGTCTTATTCAACACTCCATTACAACAGAAAAAGGAACAAAAACTATGACAAACACAAATTCAAACCAACAAATAACCGCTTTGTACTGCAGGTTAAGCCAGGAGGACGAGCAGAAAGGAGAGTCTAACAGTATCATAAATCAGAAGATGATACTGCAAAAATACGCAGATGACCGAGGTTTCAAGAACTGCAAATTCTATGTAGATGACGGCTACTCTGGCTCTGATTTCAACCGCCCAGCGTTCAAAAGCATGATGGTTGAGGCGGAGAATGGAAGAGTGAATTCGGTAATAGTGAAAGACCAATCCAGGCTTGGAAGAGATTATTTGCAGACTGGAATGCTGATGGAAATAACATTTCCCCAGTATGACGTGCGGTTTATCGCCATAGAAGATGGGGTTGACAGCGAGCAGGGAGTGAGCGATTTTTCGGGTATTAAGAATTACTTCAACGATTTTTACGCCAGAGATACCAGCAGAAAAATTCGTGCTGTGTTGCGAAACAAGGGGGAGCGAGGAGAGCGTGTCGGCACAACAATTCCATATGGATATATGAAATGTCCCGACGACCCCAAGAAAATCGTTCCTAATCCTGAAACCGCACCAATAGTTAAACGGATTTTCGAGATGTATTCGTCGGGCATTGGTATCGTTAAAATATGCGATATTTTTGTGCGAGAATGCGTCACCTGTCCAAGTGTTTATGCCTTTCAACGGAGCGGTAGCAGGGCCGGCAATCCCGACCTAAGTCGCCCATACAGCTGGGGGCAGAACACTATTCGGAAGATGCTGTCCAATCGTGTTTATGTGGGTGACACGGTGAATTTCGCAACATACAGCAAGTCTAACAAGCTGAAAAAGCGACTGAAAAACAGTGCGGCAAACATTCGTATTTTTGAGAATACCCACGAAGCAATCGTTGACAGAAAGACTTTTGACATGGTGCAAAAGCATTTCGAGGGGCGAAAACGTCCTGACAAGCAGGGCGAGATGGACAAGTTTGCCGGCTATCTTTTCTGTGCTGAATGTGGCAAACGGCTGTACCTTCATCGCTCTAAAAACATTGATATTAGCAAGAATAACTTCATGTGTGGCGGTTATAAGAAGCAAACATCTGACTGCACATCTCACTACATTCGTGAGTCTGTGATTGAGCAAATTGTCCTTGGAAGTATTCGTGAGATGACCGCTTTCGCAAGGGAAAACTCTGATGAATTCTATTCCATAGCAACGCAAAACGGCGAAGCTGAGGCGAAAGTTTTTGCTGGCCGAGCAAAAAAAGAGTCTGCACAAATCCAGGGTAGAATTAAGGAGCTTGACAACATAATCCGCTGTCTTTACGAGGATAGAGTTTGCGGAAGAGTGTCCCCCGAACGCTATGATGTGATGGTGGCTGGATACGAAAGCGAGCAGAGCGAACTGAAGCAAATGTTGGCGACTTTAGATGCGAAAATCTCTGAATTTGACTTGCGTGAAGAGTATGTCCGAGCCTTTGTGGACAAGGCGAAATCTTACATCGAGATGCCGAAACTGACACCAGAGTTGCTACGGATATTTGTGAGGAAAATCGAGGTTGCGGAGAAAGCTGAGAAATACTCTCGCACGGTGGGCAACCATGTGAACATTTTCTACACTTTTCAGCCACCTGAGGTGTTTTCGGGGAGTGCATTGGTGCTTTCTGCTTGAGGGTGGAATAGGTATAGTGTAGGGGAAAGCAAGAAAAGTACAAACACAAGCCATGGAAATGGCTTTGTAAAGCCAACCACCCGAAGAAGCTGAGCTTCTTCGGGTGGGGTGGGGATTTCTTCGTTAGGGGTAACTCGGTAAAGTCGGGGGGTGTTTTGTTTTCTTCATTATCGTCTGCTGTATCCTCTGCGACCACCGCGGTCGTCTGTGCGAACAGGCTTACCCTCTTCCCCGGCAAGGCAAATCACAATACGACGACGGGTGTTTTCTCCAATGGAATAGCTGGAAATCCCATCCATGTCTTGAATCGCAACATGAATTATCCGTCGCTCGTGAGATGGCATAGGCTCAAGAGCCACGCTACGCCCATAACGCTGAACTTTATCAGCTGTGCGATGAGCAAGCTCGGTCAATGTGGCTTCTCGCTTGGCACGATAGCCCTCAATGTCAAGGGAAATACGATTATACGAGCGACTTTCGTCCTCGCCGCGCTTGTTCGCCGCAAGTGTGGCAAGATACTGCAACGCATCAAGCCCTTCGCCGTGGTAGCCGATAAGCGCACCGGCGCCTTCCCCGGAAATAGTGATTTTCTTCTCCCGCCCGCAATCCTCAAGGGTGACAGTAGAACTCAGCCCCATATTAGCAATAACTTCCTGCAAAAATTCCACCGCTTTGTTGCTGTCAAAGCCATCATCGTCGGCAACAGGGCTCGCTTTTGGAGTAGGTTTTGGCTCGGTTTTTGCTTTCGGTGGGGCTTTTGGAGCAGGAGCAGATTTAGGCTGTGGCGCAGCTTTGGGTGCTGGCTCTGCTGACTTAGCCTCCCCTTTTTCCGGCACGAAAACTCGCACCTGCGCCATAGTTTCGCCAAGTCCGAGAAAGCCTTTTTTTGGCTCGGTCAAAACTTCGTATTCTACACGACTTTTGTCCACTCCAAGCTGGGCAATGCCCCGCTCAAGAGCGGCTTCAATGGTTTTTGCACTAACAATTGTTTCACGTTTCATGGTGGTGATTCTCCTGTTTAATTTAAGGCAAGGGGTAAGGTCAAGGGCAAAAGATAGGGTCAAGAGCAGGGTCAAAAGATAGGGTCAAGAGCAAGGTCAAGGGCGTCAGAAACTTTTTTCAAAAAGTTTCCGACACCTTCAAAAACTTTAGATATAAACGGCATTGTCATCAAAGGTTTAACAAAACAACCCGTTTAATTATGAATAAAGATACGCAAAAAACATTGTCATTGCGGGCTACGACCCGCAATCTCATGGACACAAATGGTGCATTTGAACAAATAATATCTTACCTTATAGTCCGAGTTAATCGCCGTTTTCGGTGGAACTATCACCCTCCGCCTTTTTCTGCTTTTTCGGCGGTGGAGGTGGGGCATCATCTTCGTCTGCGTCAATGTAATGTAGCGACCGTTGCCCCTCCCGCGGACCATGGTTAGCCGGCAGACGGCTGTTTTTCTCTTTAGTCTTGCCAAGATACTCTTTTTCGGCAGCCTTTAATTCTTCTTCTGTGAATGTGGGCAATGGCTTAATTCTTGCCAGTATCAGGGTAGTTATACTTTGCATTATACTACGGAAAATCCAGTAAACACCCATAGATGCCGACCACATAATCGAGAATAAGACCGCCATTGCAGGAGCCATATACTCCATTACTTTCATTCCAGCACCGCCACCTGGAGTGCCGTCAGCCGGTACTGGGCGATAATTATACTTAGCATTGATACGAGAGAAAACGAAAGAAGTTGCAAATGTTAGTATAGGTACAAGCAGTAGCCAAGAAATCCAATTGCTTGAGGGTGCAGGTGAAATATCAACTCCAAAAGCGTGGAGATTAGGCAGTCCTGCGTAAGTGATGTAGTCGCTTAATTGTTCGCTTAATGTGGCACAATATGTTGCCAAGTCAGGATTTATATAATTACGCAAATAGCCAACGATTTGTGCTTGGTCAGCAAGGTTTCTGCCAGTGTTTTCAAATCCGTGACCAACAATAGCTTGCTGAATGGCAATTAGGGCATCATAGGATATTTGTGAAATGTACAAAAGGGGGTTTCGCACAATAGCGAAAAGCGCAATGAAAATTGGCATTTGCAACAGCAAAGGCAAGCACCCGCCAAAAGTTGGAACACCACGTTCTCTTTTTGCATCCATGGTTTCTTGGTTTCTCTTCATTTGTGTTTCGCGGTCATTGGTTCTGCCTTTGTACTTCTTGTTAATGGCAAGTTCAATTGGGCGAAAACCCGCTTGCTTAATCATGTTTTTCCGTTGCATAATATCAAAGGGAAGAAGTACAACACTTAATATTATGGTAAAAAGTATCAAGGTAAATAGATAATTTTCCCCTGCCACACGATATAACAGTCCAAACAAGTTTCCAAAAACAAACTCGAATATTCCAAGCAGATTAAATCCGTCGTCTGCTGTGGGTGATTGGGCATAGTTCGGGTCAAGGCCTACTTGGGCATCATTGTTGCCGTTTTCGTTGACGTCGTTTTCGTTGGCGTAATCATTCGCCGCCTCGGCAGACGCAAACACGCCACCAAACCCTGCAAGCAAAATCGCCATTGCAAGGGTGAGGATTAAAATTTTAGTAATAGAAAATTTTCTCATTTATTTTTTCTTTTCTTGCTTTTCTTGTGTTTCCTTTGTGGTACAGGGTCAAAGCCCCCTTTGAACAACGGGTTGCACCGCAACAGCCGCCACAAACCCATCAGCGTACCACAAAATATCCCCCATTCCTCGATTGCCTCGAGGGCATACTGGGAGCAGGTGGGTGCATATCGACAACGGGGAGTCGTGTTTGGCGAGATATACTTGCGGTAAAAGCGGATAGGGGCAGTGTAAATTTTGCGTAAAAGGCTCATTCAGCACCCGCCTCTTGCCTGTCGCCAATTAGCTCTAATTTCTTCAGTCCACGAAGTAAATCTCGCGTTACATCAGCGGTTTTGGCTGTTGTCGCACCTTCACGAGCAGAAATGACGATAAGCATACCGCGCCTGATGCTATATTCAGCATCCAGCTGGCGGTATGCCTCGCGAATAATGCGCTTTACTCGGTTGCGTGTAGGTGCGTTTCCGATTTTTTTAGTAACAGTAATGCCGATACGATTTATCAACAACTTTTCCGGATGGGCTTTACGCAGTCGCCCCGAGTGCTTGTCACGTAGGCAATGCACCGAAACGGTGGTGGCATAATGCTTTTTGCCGCCGGAATACACCTTGCCAAACAAGTGATTTTGGTTAATCGGGTGTAATTTCACCTTAGTGTGTCAAACGCTCACGACCTTTGTCACGTCTTCTTTTCAGTACGGCACGACCGGAGGCAGTACGCATTCTTTTACGGAAACCGTGTTCCTTTTTGCGCTTGCGCTTGGTTGGTTGGTATGTTCTAAACATTATAATTCACTTCCTTTCATAGACACCTGCACAGGAACTTCCATGCGGGCAAAAGGTATTATATCATTTTTTGCACAGCTTGTCAATAGTATTAGAAAAAAAGTTTGATTTTTTTTGAAAAGAGTTTTGAAAGCCTCCGCTTTTGACCTTTTGGCAGTCACGGGGCAACTGCAAATGTTGCCTCAACCTGAAGAGAAAACCCCCGAAAACTTTGGTACAAAAGCATTTCATGTTTTGTGAAAGAGTTTTTAGTCCAGTTTTTTGCAAAAAACTGGTCGGGTGTGGGCGGAAAGCCCACGGTCTTGACCTTTTTCTTCAATCACGGAACAATCGCAATTGTTGCCTGTTGACTTGAAAATTGATAGAAAAGCCTTGACATTTTCGTTATAGCATGATATTATATAGCGTAGAATAAAGAAAAACATAAGCAAGGAAGCACAAAAATGAAATTCATATCCACAGAAAAGCTGGAAAAAAGCCAAGTTAAAATCAAATTTGTTATCGAGGCAAAAACATTTAATGCCGAGGTAACAAAACAGTTTGCCAAGCAGGCGAAAAACATTACCCTGCCGGGATTCCGCAAAGGGAAAGCCCCCCGCTCGATTATCGAAAAAATGTACGGCAAAGGGGTGTTTTACGATGATGCCCTGAATGCCATTTTGCCTGACGAGTACGAGGTTGCGTTGAAAGAATCGGGAGTGGACGCCCTTGGCACACGCCCCGCTTTTGACATTGATGAAATCAGCGACGAGGGGGAAGTGACGGTGCTTGCTACCCTTGCGGTGAAGCCGGAGATTGCCATCGAGGGCTATAAAGGCATCGAGGCGGCGAAAATCGCACCTGAAATCACCGACGAAATGATTGATTCGGAAATTGATGCTGTTCGCCAGCGCAATGCCCGCACTATTGACGTGACCGACCGTGCCGCACAGGACGGGGATACTGCCACCATTGACTACAGCGGTAGCGTTGACGGAGTCAAGTTCGACGGCGGCACAGCCGAGGGGCATGATTTGCGCCTTGGGTCGGGAAGTTTTATTCCCGGTTTTGAAGAGCAAATTATTGGCAAGAATATTGGGGACAGCTTTGATGTGAATGTTACTTTCCCCACCGAGTACCACGCGGAAGAGCTTGCAGGGAAAGAGGCGGTGTTCGCCGTGACCCTTCACGCCATCAAGGAAACCCAACTGCCGGTGTTAGACGACGAGTTTGCCAAAGATGTGTCCACTTTTGACACCTTTGCAGAGTATCGTGCAGATGCGACGAAAAAAATTCAGGAACGTGCAGATACTGCCGCCGAGCAAGAGTTTGAGGGCAAACTGATGGATGCCCTTATCGACAAAATCGACGGGGACATTCCGGAAGACATGATTGAAATGGAAACCGACAACTTTGTCCGCGATTTTGAAACCCGCTTGCGTATGCAGGGCATGGATTTTAAGATGTATATGCAGTTCACCGGTATGGACGCAGAGGCACTTCGTGCGGATATGCGCCCACAGGCGGAGCGTCAGGTGAAAGGTCGCCTTGCATTAGAGAAAATCGCTGACCTTGAAAACCTTGCCGTGGATAAAGATGCAGTCGAGGCTGAATATAACAAGCTCGCCGAGACATATAATATGAGCGTGGACGAGATTAAAGGCATGATTCCCGAAGCTGACCTTGAGAAAGATTTGCGCGTGAAGCTGGCTGTTGCATTGGTTAAGACAGAAGCGGTCAAAGGCAATGAATAATGCAGAATGCAAAATGAAGAATTAAGGTCAAGGGCGCTCCCTCCGACTTGCGGAAAACACCGACTGACACCCCTCCACAGAGGGGAAGGCGGGCGAAAACCGTAGGGAAAGGGCTTGCCCCTGTACGCGGGCAAAATCTAATTAACACCACACCAACGAGGTAAAAACACGATGAATGTTATAATAATTTTAGTAAAAGCAGGATTCCTCTGCTCTCTAAAATAAACATTGATTAGGAAATATTCATGTACACAACATACTCTAAACAAGCGGCAAAGTCCATAAGCAAAATCAACAATCCATTCAAACAAAAAATCAAAGAGGCAATTGAGACGCTCCCAGCAGGCGATGTAAAAAAGTTGCAGGGTTACACTAACACTTACAGGCTTCGAGTTGGAGAATATCGCATACTTTTTGAAATTAGTGAACAAATTATAGTTTTAGACATTCTCCCAAGAGGGTCTGCTTACAAAAATTGAAAGGGGCTTTACCATGTCCGCAACAAGACAACAACTGCGAGATATTATTGACATTGTAGATTCAAAAGAATTGAATGTTTTATATCAATTGTTAATAAAATTTATTCCCGAGTCACCCCCTCTACCGGATGAAGCAATCGCAATTGCTGAGGCAAAAGAAGAAATTAGTCGTGGCGAAACAGTTGCCCATGACGAAATTAACTGGAACTAACACCACACCAACGAGGTAAAAACATATGCCATTAGTACCAACCGTAATTGAACAAACCAATCGTGGGGAGCGAGCCTACGACATTTATTCTCGCTTGCTCACCGACCGTATCGTCTTTCTGTCTGACCAAGTGAACGACGTGACCGCATCGCTTATTGTGGCACAGCTCTTGTTCCTTGAGGCGCAGGACGCAGAGAAAGACATTAGCTTTTACATCAACAGCCCCGGCGGGTCGGTTTCTGCCGGCATGGCAATATACGACACCATGAACTTTATCAAGTGTGATGTGTCAACTATTTGCGTTGGCATGGCGGCAAGCATGGGGGCGTTTTTGCTGTCTGCTGGGGCAAAGGGCAAGCGTTTCGCCCTGCCTAACAGCGAGATTATGATTCACCAGCCTTTGGGTGGCGCACGAGGACAAGCCAGCGACATTAAGATTCACGCCGAGCATATTTTACGCACTCGCGACAAGCTGAACAGCATACTTGCCGAGAATACTGGCAAGAATATAGAAACAATTGCCGCCGACACCGAGCGAGATAACTTTATGTCCGCCGACGAGGCTGTTGCCTATGGCTTGGTGGATAAGGTTGTGAGCAAACGGGATTAGGTGGGTGGACACAGAAAAAACATTGTCATTGCGAGGCAATAGTTTGAAGAAAAAGTTAGTAACAACTCTATTGCGGTCGCAATCCAGACCCTGTATTCACTTCGGCGACTGGATTGCTTCGGGCGTATGGATTAGCTGTTTCAAAGGTGCATACACGCCCTCGCAATGACGATACCGTTTCTTTGATTTAAGATTTGAAATCAAGCGGAAATTTTCATTACAACCTTTGACAGTCAAGCCCTATATAAACAGGCGACACATTCACAGGAGGACGATATGCTAAATGACATCAATCAGCAGACTCTGAAAGATGCCGAGGTTGTTTTTAATGCCTTGGGCATGAATTTAACTACAGGCATTGAAATTTATTTGACACGAGTTATCCGCTCAGAGGCGATACCGTTCTCTCTTGACGCAACAGACGCTTCTGAAAAAAGCCTTTTGGAAATTGTGAGAGAAAAAAACATTCCCATTGTTAAACTTGAAGTCAATGAAAAAGGTCAGATTATTGTAGATAAAGACAAACACCCTGAAATTTATGACTGGGCGGAAAATGGATAATGAAACCGTATGACATTCACATTGCACTTGTTGAGTGGGACATGGGAGGTAAGCGTCGCCCTGTTTTGATTTTGGGAGCCGATGAAACTAATGCAATAGTTTTTCAAATTACCACGCAATACAAAAGCAAAAGCGATACCATTCGAGAAAAATATTTTATTATTTCCGATTGGAAGCAGGCTGGACTGCACGCAAAATCATATGTTGACACCAACTCTCCTATCAGCGTGCCGTTTCAGTCGATAGAAAGTGTGCCAATCGGAAAATTGACTGAAAAAGATGTGAAAAATTTGCGAGAGTTTTTATTGCGGAATTCCTAATTTTATCAACTCATAAACAGGCGAGCGCACCTCGTCGCCACAAAACCAACCACCAAAGGAAACACACATGGACAACCACTACACCGAAGACACCACCCTGCGCCGCTGCTCCTTCTGCGGGCGAAGCGAGCTTGAAGTGGAGCTGCTTATCCCTGCACCAGGGGCAGAAGCCACCACTATCTGCGAAGATTGCGTTGACGCTTGCGGGCATATTATCAGCGGATTTCGCCGTGGACAGCACGCCGCCGCACGAAAAGAGAGCGACACCCTCACCCTTGCCACCCTGCCTACCCCGGCAGAGATTAACGCCAAGCTGGACGACTATGTGGTGGGGCAAAGCTGTGCCAAGCGCACCCTTTCGGTGGCGGTGTACAACCATTACAAGCGGATTTTATCTCGCAAGGACAAAAAAGAAGCGGACGAGGTGGAGATTCAAAAAAGCAACGTGCTTCTTCTTGGTCCAACCGGGGTGGGCAAGACCTTTATCGCCCAAATGCTGGCGAAAACTCTCCGTGTGCCGTTCGCCATCGCCGACGCTACCACCCTCACCGAGGCGGGATATGTGGGCGAGGATGTGGAAAACATTCTGCTAAAGCTAATCCAGGCGGCGGACTTTGACATCGAGCGGGCAGAAACCGGGATAATCTATATTGACGAGGTGGACAAAATCTCCCGCCGAAGCGAAAATCGCTCCATCACCCGTGACGTAAGCGGAGAGGGTGTGCAACAAGCCCTGCTGAAAATCCTTGAGGGGACAGTGGCAAACGTGCCGCCTCAGGGCGGACGGAAACACCCCAACCAAGATTTTATACAGATTAACACCGAGAATATCCTGTTCATCTGCGGGGGGGCGTTCGACTCTCTTGACCAGATTATCGAACAGCGAGAGGGGCGTGGGGCTATCGGCTTTAACGCCAAGGTGAAGGGAAAAACCGAGCTTGCCAAGGAAAATATCATGAAAGAGGCAACCCCCCATGATATTATCAAATACGGCTTGATTCCCGAGCTTGTGGGACGACTGCCTGTCATGGCGACCCTTGATTCTCTTGACCGTGACGCACTTGTGCGGATACTTTCGGTGCCGAAGAATGCCATTATCAAGCAGTATCAAAAGCTGTTATCCATGGACCACGCTGACCTGGAGTTCACTCCTGACGCGTTGGAGCTTATCGCCGACCGCGCCATTGAGCGGAACACTGGGGCAAGGGGGCTACGCTCTATCATGGAGGGCATCATGCTGGACGTAATGTACGAGCTACCCTCCCGCCGTGATGTGGAAAAAGTCACCATCACCCGCGAAATGATAGAAAAAAACCAACAGGCAGAGTACCAACTGCGTAAAGAAGAGGCGAGTTAATCTTTCAGAGTGAAGAAAAAGGTCAAGGTCGTGGGGTTTCACCCCACACCCGACCACCTTTTTGAAAAAAGGTGGAACAAAAACTTTTTTCTTAAAAGCATGAAATGCTTTTGTGCCAAAGTTTTTGAGGTTCTTAGGAACTTTTTTCAAAAAGTTCCTAAGTGGGGTTTGGGGCAACGCCCCAAGACAAATAAGACTTTTTCTTTTCGGCGAAGTGTGTTATAATAGAATTAAATCTTGTCCATGTGCGTATTATGGTACATGGGGGATTTGTTATGAGCGAAAAAAAGTTTTCAGAATTGTTTGCGGGCAAACGAAAGTACAAGGAGTTTTACTACGAAAAGCGGAACAAGCGAACAGCTACAAAGTCAGAGCGACTGGTGCTTGCTATGTTCGTGGTCTTTGTCGTCCTTGGACTTGGAGCGGGAATAGGGCTGTTCCACCTAAACGGCGAGGGGGCAGTCACCACAGCCTTGCAACGGGGGTATGTATACGCATTTTTGTCCGACGGCTTCGACTTTGGGCGAATGGCGGTGGCATTTGCATGGCTACTTCTGCCCATGGTACTCTTGCTTGCGGCTGGATTCAGTCGTCTGTGTGCGGGAACTGCGGTCTTTGTGCTTTTTCTTCGCGCGACCCTGTCAGGATACGGAATGTACGCCTTGTTTTCCGCATTAGACAGCGCACTGGTGTGGCAGATATTGCTGTTCGCATCTCTTGTCCTGCTTGAATTTATCATACTTGCCGTCACTTTATCCTATGCACAAACGGCGTTTTTTCACTCGGACTACATATTTCGCAATAGCAAGCGTCTGCGTGAATCGGTAGTCAGCGGACAATTTATCGTTGATGCACTATTCTTCTGCGGATTGCTTATTATCCTGTTTTTTATCCGCGCCGCCCTGGCACGATTGTTATAAAATATTGCAAAGGAACTACCAAAAATGTCAAACGAAAAAAAGCCATTTAATCTGTTTAATTTTATCCATGGCCGCCGTGAGCGGGAGGACGACCTGGGGCATGACCCGCTTGATGTAAACGCCCCGCGGGATATTATCTTTTTCTTCAAGCTCTTTTGGCGGCGAGTGAACAACATTTTTTCGCTAAATTTTTTGTTTATTGCAGGGAACTTTCCGTTTATCTTCCTGCTTTTTGCCATGTCGGGATTGTTCAGCCAAATGTCAACCACTCCAGCCTCGCCGCTCTTTCCAAATATATACGGAGCGTTGCACGGAGCCGACCCCACTCCATACACAGCGGCATTTAACGGAATTTTTGGCGTTCAACGAACGATATTTGTGAACACTACAGTCACATATATTTTTTACGGTATCGGTGCTCTTACCATTCTTACTTTTGGAGTGGTTAGCACGGGAATTTCTTTTGTGATGCGAAATATTACAAAGGGTGAATATGTTTTTGTTTGGCAAGAGTTTTCCAGTGCAGTAAAGAAAAATTGGAAGCAGGGGCTTATTCTTGGTGTGTTTGATATTGCATTTATTGCGATGTGTATTCATAACATTATTTTCTTCTCCCTTGGTGAATACGGGAATTTTATTGTGCAAAATGAATTTATCATAAGTATGTTCTTCTTCTTCATGCTGTTTGTTGCAATTTTCTATCTTTTTGCAAGAATGCATATGTACCTTCTTGCTGTAACCTTTGAGTTAAGTGTGCCGAAAATCCTGAAAAACTCCTTTATTCTTTCAATGGTTGGCTTAAAGCGAAATGTTCTTGGTTTGTTGGGCATTGTGGTGGTGCTTGTAATAAATATTATGCTGTTTGAAGCCTTTCCTCCTATTGGAATGGTTGCGCCGGTTATTATTACATTTTCTCTGCTGTATTTTATTATGTCATACACTGCGTGGCCAAACATTGAGCGCATTATGATAGAGCCATACTATCACGCCGACGGCACTCCTCGTGAGGGGACAGTTGAAGCGGATTAGAAGAGAATGTCAGGGTGAAAAAGTTTTTGCCTTGGGGCGTTGCCCCAAACCCCACTTAGGAACTTGCCCGCTCACGCGCTACGGTTGCCTGTTTGACGGCAAAGCCGCCAATGTCGCAACCTTCGGCGCTCACAAGGGCTTTGAAAAAAGTTCCTAAGAACCTCAAAAACTTTAGTACAAAAGCACTCTATGCTTTTGCGAGGAGAAGTTTTTGTTCCACCTTTTTACAAAAAGGTGGTCGGGTGTGGGGTGAAACCCCACGACCTTGACCTTTATCGACAAGTTGAAACGCCCACCCCTTTAAGGGGTGGGCGTTTTGTATAAGTCAATGCGAACCTAATCTTTCTTTCCGAACAATCCACGCTTCTTCTTTGGCTCTTCTGCAGGAGGAGCAGGAGCTGGAGCTGGCGGGGCTGGAGGTGTCGGCGGCGCAACGGGTGCACTTGGCGCGGCAGGGCGAGGAGCAGGCGCATTCTCGCTACGAGGTGGACGGCTGTCACCGCCACGATTGTTAGCGTCGCGATTCTCACGATAGCCTGTACCGCTTGGACGAGAGACGCGGTCACCACCGCCGCCACGAGGGCGGTCGTTGTTACGTGGCGGGCGAGGACGGTCGCTGTCGCTGTTCTCTCCACCGGGCAAGGTCGCCTTGCGAGAAAGGTTAATGCCCTTGTCGTCGCTACCGATATATTTCACTGTGATTTCGTCACCAATATCCACGATACCCTCAAGGGTTTCGGTGCGGGCAACATCATAGTTACGAATATGCAAAAATCCGGTCTTGCCAGGAGAAAACTCCACCTTACAGCCGATTGGGAACACCGCAACAACCTTCCCGGTGAACACCATGCCAACTTCAGGCTCAAAGCAGATGCCGTCGATAATCTTCTTCGCCGCCTCTGCCGCTTCACCGCTTGGAGAAGCGATATACACCGTGCCGTCGTCGTCAATGTCAATCTTTGCACCTGTGTCAGCAACGATTTTTTGAATAACTTCTCCACCTTTGCCGATAATCTCGCGGATTTTCTCCACTTTGACTTTCATAATCAGCATTTTTGGCGCCCACTGGCTTACTTCGGCACGTGGCTCAGGAATAGCTTTGCATATTACTTCATCAATGATTTGCTCACGTCCGCCTTTTGTCATATCAAGTGCGGCTTTGACGATTTCAGGTGTCAAGCCGTCAACTTTAATGTCCACTTGGATAGAGGTAATACCATTTTTCGTTCCCGCAACCTTAAAGTCCATGTCGCCGAAAAAGTCCTCCACCCCTTGAATGTCCATCATAATATCCCACTTGCCGTCCTCGTCGGTGATCAGACCGCAGGAAATACCGGCAACAGGAGCGGCAATCGGCACGCCTGCCGCCATTAGGGCAAGGGTTGAACCGCACACCGCACCTTGGGAAGTGGAGCCGTTGGACGAGAGAATCTCGCTCACTAATCGAATGGCATATGGGAACTCCTCGATGCTTGGTAGCACAGGAAGAAGTGATTTTTCCGCAAGCGCACCATGACCAATTTCACGGCGACCCGGCCCACGAGATGGACGAGCCTCTCCCACCGAAAACGAGGGGAAATTGTAGTGGTGCATATAGCGTTTGGTTTCATCTTCGTCAATGGTGTCAAGGTTTTGCGCCTCGGACATCATGCCAAGGGTGGCAACAGTCAGCACCTGGGTTTGCCCACGAGCAAACAATCCGCTACCATGAACACGCGGAATAGTGTCCACCTCGGCAGACAGCCCACGAATTTGTGTCATGCTACGCCCGTCAACACGCTTTTTATCAAGAAGCCAGCGACGAACGATTTTCTTTTGCGCTTGGTAAATCACTTCGCCAAGCAGCTTTGGCAAGTCGGGATATTGCTCCTCGAACTTTTCCAAAATTGCGTCACGAATAGGCTTCATTCGCTCGTCACGAACGTTTTTGTCGTCTGTGTCAAGGGCGGCTTCGATGTCAGCTTTGAATGCGCCTAAAATTGTGCCGAACATTTCGGGGCAAAGGGCATTTGATGTATACTCGAACTTTGGCTTGCCGATTTCAGCAACAATTGACAGGATAAAGTCGCAGATTTTGCCGATTTCCTCGTGGGCTTTCATGATACCAGCGTACACGGTTTCGTCATCGATTTGGTTAGCACCCGCCTCAATCATTACGATTTTGTCACGAGTTCCCGCAACGGTCAGGGTCATCTCGCTCTTTTTCCGTTGCTCGCTTGTTGGGTTAATGACAATTTCGCCGTCAACAAGCCCTACAAGCACTCCCGCAATAGGCCCTGCCCACGGAATGTCCGAGATTGACAAAGCAATAGATGCACCAACCATGCCCACAAACTCGGGCAGACAATCGTTGTCCACGCTGGTCACAAGCATTGACAGGGCAACGTCGTTGCGCAGGTCATCAGGGAAGAGGGGGCGAATTGGGCGGTCGATTACACGAGAAGTCAGCACCGCTTTTTCGCTGGGGCGACCCTCACGGCGGATATATCCTCCCGGAATGCGCCCGACGGCGTACAGCTTTTCCTCAAAGTCAACGGACAGCGGCAGATAGTCGATGCCGTCACGAGGCTTGTCCGATGCGGTGGCGGTGCACATTACTGTTGTGTCGCCATAGCGAACAAAGGCAGCTCCGTTAGCAAGGCCTGCCATTTTCCCAGTTTCTACAACAAGTTTGCGTCCTGCAACGGTGGTTTCAAATGTCCGTTGCTGGGGGTAGTCTAATTTTGTTATCATTTTTGTCTCTCTTTTCCTTTTCTTTATAAAAATTTCTTTATAAAATCGTCAGAAACTTTTTGAAAAAAGTTTCCGACACCTTCAAAAACTTAAATTAAAATAGTTTTTGGCGCTTGCATCGTTTGTTAGGAAAACCACTTCGGTTTCGTCTGCAAGAGTGAGGTAATAGTACATCATACGCAGTTCTCCTTTATCAAACAAAACAAGGGAACATGGCGTTACACCAACGGCGTAACACCAAAGCTCCCCTATAATCCTACTTACGAATGCCTAATTTCTCGATAAGTGTGCGATAACGCTCAATGTCTTTCTTTTGCAAATAGCCAAGCAAGCTACGGCGAACACCAACCATTTTCAGCAGTCCGCGACGGCTGTGATGGTCCTTTTTGTTCACTTTCAAATGCTCGGTCAAGTGGTTGATGCGGTAGGTCAGAATTGCCACTTGCACTTCTGGCGAGCCTGTGTCAGACTCGTGGGTTTTGTACTGGTCGATAATACCTTTTTTGATTTCTGCGGTCATGTTTTCACCTCTTTTATAGTCTTGCGACTTGAATTTTGTCGTTACACGAACGTTGGGGCATGGTGAGTGACAGAAGCATGGCTGCCTGTATCCCGCAACATTGTGTACGTATAGTGGTGGTGTTGAATAAAGATGGAACAAGGTCAATCATGCCATCGCTCACGCATTTCGCACCTGCGCGCAGGCAACCGAAGAGAGTGAGCGAAGTGCAACTATTCGCCACTTTCCGCCGAGATATTCAACACACCCTTGGTACAATAATATCACATTTTGTGGTAAAAGTAAAGGGTCAACGGCTTGTTCACACAAAATTTACAATGCCCGCTTTCTTACTTGCGTGGAAATGAATTGCCCGTAAGCGAAAAAACTGCCCCTCAGCACTTGATATTCGCAATACGGACTGCTTCGTTTCCGAAAAAAGCGTAAAGGACAACGCTTTCTTTTCAGAAATTACGCTGTCCTTCGGCGCTTTGTAGCATTGGTGATTGAAAGTAAAAAGGGTTCACACAAAGCAAACCCTGATTTATTCGCGTCGCGTTGCGACTGGTCTGATAGCCCTTATGGGACTTAGCCAGAAACCAACTAATATCAACGAAAACCAGCAATTCAAAAACAGCGTTTACACTTTTCATGCTTAACTATACCACACAAAAATCAAAAAAGCAAGCCTAAATTTTCAGATTTAGGCTTGTTTTATTTTTGCGATGAAATCAAAAGGAGAAACCCATGCCCCAACTCACCGAAGAACAAATCGTCCTTGCAAATTCAATAGACCTACTCACCTACCTCCAAACCCACGCACCGCAGATGGTTCGCCGCAGCGGAGCAGATGAATATTGCCTTGTTGAACACGACAGCTTCAAAATGTCCAACGGCAAATGGTACTGGCATTCACGAGGATTCGGCGGTCACACAGCCCTATGCTATCTCCGCAAGGTCGAGGGGA
>WQSD01000002.1 GCA_009788105.1 Oscillospiraceae bacterium
AGAACCTCAAAAACTTTGATACAAAAGCATTTCATGCTTATATGAGAAAAAGTTTTTAGTCCAGTTTTTTTCAAAAAACTGGTCGGGTGTGGGCGGAAAGCCCACGACCCTGACCTTTTTCTACACAATAACACCCCCATGATAAAGAAATCAAGGGGGTGTTAATTTTACGAAATCTTGTTATTCAATCGAAGATTATCCGCAATCATAGCGATAAATTCCGAGTTTGTTGGCTTGCCACGGTTGTTTTGTATGGTATAACCAAAGTAGGAATTAAGGGTGTCGAGGTCGCCTCTATCCCATGCGACTTCAATAGCGTGGCGAATAGCACGCTCTACACGGGAAGAAGTGGTGTCGTACACTCCCGCAACAGACGGGTACAGCTTTTTCGTCACTTTGTTGATGAATTCGCTGTCAGAAATAGCAAGTAAAATCGCAGTGCGTAAGTATTTATATCCTTTGATATGTGCAGGTACGCCAATTTGGTGAATCACCTTTGTCACTTGGGTTTCAAGGTCATCAACGTTCAGACCTTTTCTACCACCTTGTGTAGAAGCACCTCTGTTGTTCATGCTACGAGTGATACGCCCCGCAAGACTTTTGTAGTCAAGGGGCTTTAGCATACAGTAGGCAGCACCTGCCTCGGTAGCTTCGATGAAGATATTTTGGTTGTTGATTAAAGAAGCCACGATAAAAATCGGCGGCGACTCCTTGCCATAGTTCATTGACAATGCACCGCGAATTACCTGCACACAATCAATTTTCGATAACCAAATGTCGATAAGTACAACATCAGGGCGATACTTGCTGATTTTGTAAAGGGTATCCTCGCCGTTTGTGGCATCTTCAAAATCATTGAAGCCAAGTGCTTCTAATTTTTCACGACAAACCTTGCGAAACTCTGCGTTTTCGTCAGCAATAAGTATTTTTGTTTTGTTTTCCATGTCTTTGTTTCTCCTGTTAATGGGCTTTATGACTTATTATACCATATTATGGCGATAATGGCAATAGAAACATTAAAAAAATATTCAACAAAGTTTCGCTTATAATGTGGACAAAATATGGCAATTGTGTTTCAATGCTTGTGTTCTGTGAAAAAACCGCTTAATTTCATCTGCCAAACGCCGTCTTTTTGTGCAAATCCTATCTGCTTGGCAAGGGGTTCACCACAAGACGCTGGATTAAGGAAGAATGCTTCCTCTGCGCCGTGGCGGTTCATGAAATCCAAAGTGCCGCGAGCCGCAATGAAAAATGCGTTGTCGTCATTTGCGTCTGGCAGTGGCTTTACATCGCACAAGTACCCACACGCTGCTCCCATGAAAAACGTGATGATACCAAGGACTTTCCAGTCCACCTTCACCCGATAAGCCATACAACGGGGGTCATAAGCAACACCGCAATCTTGGCAAAGGCTAATTTGCTCGGCGGCGTTTTGAATTTTCAGCACTTCCAGCATTTTCGCTACCTCCAGCCATTCCGGATAACAACTTCACCTCGTCACGGGTGAGGTATCGCCACTCGCCAAGGCGAAGTTTACCCAGCTCGAGGGTTATATGGGGGGTGACAATTGCCATGCGACGAAGTTTGCGAATCTCTAATCCTGCTATTTCGCACATTTTGCGAATTTGGCGGTTGCGCCCCTCGGTCAGGGTCATCTCGATAATGGTGCGCCCCTCGGTTTGCTCGATAGTGCGACAGCCAACAGGACGAATTTCGTAGTCGTCGATTACCATCGGCTCGGACAGGCGGGCAATTTGCTCGGCAGTGGGGTTGCCACGAAGAATAACGTGGTAAATCTTGCTGGAGCTAAAGCTGGGGTGGGTAAGTTTTTGCGTTAGTCCGCCGTCGTTGGTGAGAATAAGCAATCCCTCGCTGTGCATATCCAATCTGCCCACCGGAAACAGCCTTGCGTCCACCTTCTTCACCAATTCGGTGACGTTTCGTCGCTCAAGCTCGTCTTTGGCAGTGGTCACATAACCTGCAGGCTTGTTCAGAAGAACATAAGTGTAGCGGAAGTCACGGCGTTGCTTGATGTGTCTGCCACGAATGCAAACCTTATCACGGCGTGGGTCGACACTTTGCCCAATATGGGCAGGCTGTCCGTTGACGGTGACAATGCCATCTTCAATTGCACGCTCGGCGGCACGGCGGGACATAACTCCGCAATCGGCGATATATTTTTGTATACGAAGCATATATAATAACCATTTTCCTTTATATTACTTTCATTATATCATACACCATGCCATTTGTCAACACCTTTCGACAAAATAGTATACGAATTATGAATGTTTTATTATGGTAATAAAAACACCCTAACATTTAATGTTAGGGTGAATTCTTCGTTATAATGTAACCCGCCGTGCCGTGTAAACCGAAATTAACAAACCCTGCATAGGCAAGGGCGGTGTCCTCTCCGATAGTTTGTGCTCCCAACGTCCACGTTCGCCGTGACATAAGCAGGGCGAGGTGGGAGGTCTGCATACCCCTTAGCGGAAGTCCGGACTCCATATTGTTAGCGTGGATTTAAATGCCGATTTATCACGAACAAAGCAGGTTAATGTTTACTTACTCGGCGGTATCAAACAGTTCGTTATCAAAAATATCAGCAATCATATCAAACTCGTCGTCATCATCAATGGTAACAAGCATTTCATCTTCTCCGCTTTCAGATGAAGCCATTTTCAGGATAACATACTCACCTTCATCGTTGTCGGTAGTGGGGGCAAGAGCCAAATACAGCACCCCATTAACTTCGCGGCTACCAAGAAGTTCAAACTCGCTTTCGTTGCCCTCTTCATCTGTTAGGGTGAATATTTCATCGCCAGTGAATTTTTCGTCCATAATGATATTGTCCTCCAATAGTATTTTTCTGTTATAGCAATAGTATACCTAATTTCAAGGTGTTTGTCAAGAGTTTATCAAAAAAATCTTATGAAAAAAATTGACCTCGTTCCATCTTTAGAAGGCAACCCCTTTGTATTAAGGCTTTTTAGGGTATTTATCCCCTTTTTGCAAAGCTCTTGTGAGCGCATTTCGGCGACCTGCTGGACGGGTGCGGAATTATCCTGAGCCTGCTCGGCGGCAAAGCCACCGACACCGCTCAGGGAGCACAAAAACGCGAACCGCCCATACTGTCGCCTCCAGCGCTCACAAGGGCTTGTAAAAAACTTGACTAAAAAACGTCAATCATGCTTCATTCAGAACATTCTATCTAAAAAATCTTAGCCATGAGTTTGTTTGGGGCATCAAGTAACTGTTAATCCATTCTTCCGGTCCGGCACCAGGGCAAAGAGTGTTGCTGTACTGGTGGTGCATAGTGACAGGACCAATAATGCCATTTTGGTTTATACCAATGTATAGTTCGTTTATCAGCCATTGGGTCAACTGTAATGTCGCCTGCATTTGCGCAGGTGTCAATTGGTCAGGAGCAGAATGCTGGCAACCGTGACTACAGGCAAGAACACTTCTGTCATAGTGACCAAGGAAAGCAATACCAATGTCATCATTAAACGCAGACGTATGTGCCGCACGGAAGCCATGGGCTTGTCCGTCGATAATAATCAAAGGTCTGCCTTCAAAAATAGTACCGCATGGAGCAATCATAAAGTGATAACTGTTAGAAACGGTGCTGTTAGCAATTGCTACTGGGTTAAACAGCGCACAAGAGGCACGATGCCCCGCATTGTGGTGAAACACAATACGTTCCGGGTTGCGTTCAAGACGGCTTGCGGTGTTTGGAATGTAACGTGTACGAGCAACAATGTTTGGTTGTGCTGGTTCTGCAAATGTGTGAGCGATATAGCCCACATAAATGTACCCGATAACACCAGCAACATTAACTTGCCACCAGTCGTAATGCCTGTTGATAATTCTTACGTTCTGACCGGGAGTAACGGTTCCCACTGCTACATAAACAATAGAAGGTCCACCGAAAACAGTCGCATAATCATTTGATGTGCCGTTAAATGCTTGGAATGGAGTGTATAGGGGGTGCAGGTCTGCATTAACAACATTGGTTGCATGGATATATCTGTCCATAGAGTTAATAGCAAATCTAAACCAGTCGCCATTTTGTCCAGTTATTTGGATGTGTGAATTGGTGGGCAGATTACCTGCATTTCCGAAATTAGTACCCGGACCATTTCGCATTGTAGCAAGATTTACAACAACACGAGCTGTGAATACATTAAAATCGGGGGCAGGGGGGGTGGTAGAAACACGGATTACATAATTTGAATGAATGTAGCGTTGTTGTCCGTTAAAAATAGTGTGGAACCAAACCCCTGTAATACCAATAATACGAATGTTAGCACCTCGTGGCAATGTACCAACATTTGTGTGGTTCGTTCCCGGTCCGCTACGAACATTAAGGGTAACTGATGTTACACGAGCACTAAAGTGTTCAAATGGAGGAGGCGGGGGCGGGATTTGCGGAGCCGGGTCTAAGCCCGGAGTAGTGCCGTCGGTGCGTTGGATATAGTTAGAATGAACATAACGAACATCACCGTTGAAGATAATTTGAAACCAAACTCCTGATTGTCCTACAACTGTAACAGTTGAATTTCGTGGTAATGTGCCTACTCGAGCAAACGAGGTGTTCGGGCCTGTGCGAACATTAAGGGAAGTCGCAGTTACTCGACCGCTGAATTGCTCAAATGCAGGTGGAGGAGGCGGTGGCTCAACTGGTGGTAACTCCACAGGTGGAGGAGTGACAGCGATTCGCTGAATGTAGTTTGAATGAACATAGCGTGTAACTCCGGCATGAATAATACGCCACCACAAGCCTGATTGTCCGATGACATACACATTAGAATTTCGTGCAAGTGTACCAACGCGAGCAAATGAGGTGTTTGGACCTGTGCGAACATTAAGGGAAGTCGCAGTTACTCGACCACTGAATTGCTCGAATGGGGCAGGTGGGTAGGGAGCGGGAGTGTAGACGTTTCCAATGCGTTGCACATATCTTGAGTGAACGTAGCGAGTAGCACCGCCGTGGCTGATACGAAGCCAATCTCCCACGCGACCGACAACTTGTACCGTAGTGTTTCGTGCCAATGTGGATACACGAGTGTGGTTAGTTCCCGGACCTGTGCGAACGTTAAGTGATGCTGGGGTAGTGCGTCCGATAAATGGTTCGGAAGATGCAGGAGGAGCGGTAGCACCTGTTCGCTGTATGTATCTTGAGTGTACATACCGAACTGTGCCTGCGTGGTTAATACGAAACCACTCGCCAGATTGTCCTACCACTCGGACAACCGAGTTCCGTGGCAGTGTGGCTACACGAGTGTGGTTTGTGCCCGGTCCGGTGCGTACATTCAAAGAAACAGCAGTCACGCGTCCGTCAAATCCGGCAAAACCACCTGATATAAATGGAATTGCAGTTAGTAGCATAACAATTGTTAATACAATCGCACTTGTTCTTATTAGTCTTGTTTTCATTTTTCATCCTTGATTTGTTTTATTAAACTAAACAGAAAAACACATAATCTGACAATGCAGTTATTTCAGTTTACCACATTATCGCCAGCTTGTCAATGGATTTATTCATTTTTGCAAATTTTTTTCCTAAAATTTTTTCATATTACAGCTTGACGATTGATTCTAACTCACCATTGAAATGGTGTTAATCACCAACACTATCGTCGCCACAACGTAATACATTATCATGCCCGGGGTAGTCAAGGACGCCGTCCAGCCAAGGGGCTTTTCGGTCATGGATATGCTGCCGTTTGGGTCAAAGTGTAGCTGTCTGTCCTGTGGGAGGTTTTGCTTGTTGGAAAGCTCCAGCACCAAGAACACAAGTCCCACAACCGCTCCGCCAAGCATAAAGAATCCTACTCCACTCAATATTGAATTGCCAATTTCTTCGTTTGGAATCAAGCCAGCCACAGTAGCCGGGACAGCCGCCATGAAATTCACCATAAAATGCAGGATAATCACGTGCCACACGTTTCCATATCGCTCGTAGATAACTCCAAGGATAATGCCTACAAGGGCGGCGTACACCATTTGTGCCACATTCCCGTGGAACAGCCCAAAGGCAATACTGCTCATGATAATAGCCGGCCATTTGCCGTATTGTCGCAGTCGGTCAATTAAGAGTTTGCGGAAAATTAGCTCCTCGAAAATCGGGGCAAGGATAACCACAAGAATCAGCATGAAAATTATTTCGGTAGTAGTTCGACTTGCTCCTATAATCCCTGCCGCAGGGTTGTCGCCGGTGCCAACGCCGAAAATAGCTTCCATCAGATTATTGATTATCATTGATACTATCCCCCCTGCCATAGCAAGGGGCAAGCACATGAAATAGTAAAGGATTATCTTACCCCGGGGCATTTTCCGTTTCTCAGGCGGACAAGATGGGCGGTTTTTCATCATAAGATACATAAGCGGAAAGCCCACAAGATATATCACAATAAAAGTCAACGCCAAACTGAAATAGACAGAGGAAACAGCATTATCAAAGTTGATGCTTAATAGGTGAAAAACAATGCCTGCAATCATAGCGACAACAAACATCGAAAGGTATTTTGCGCTCTCGGTTGCCGCAAGGGTGAACCCCGTGTGGCTATAGGCGCTTCTCGCCATTTGTTCAGTCGGCGGGGTCGGTATTTCTTGAAACTCCGCGGGAGAATCAATTGCTTCGGGCTGTTGGTTGTGTTCTTCGTTCATAATTACCTCGTTTGTAGAGTGTGCCTTCTATCGGCAGATGGGCGATTGACCACAATAGACTTGTAACGAAACAAACTTATCGTCTTAATTCAAGCTCTCGGAACGTCATTGCAAAGGCGGTTTGTGCCATGCAATCCAGTGAAAGGGCAAGAAATCGCCATAAATCAACCCGTAAATCAATGAAATTTCTCGTACAACGACTGGATTGCACGCGGAAAATCACCGCTTTGCAATGACGAGGCTGTTTGTTTGGGTTTAAGACTTGAAATTAAGCTGTTGTTTTTGTTTCGTTACACCCTTAATGACGTTCTGTGAGTTTGGCTTAGGATGAAAGTTCGTTTCGACACAACTTTAATGCGGGATTATCCGGTCAACAATCTTTTTCCCGCTTTGCCTGTGTGGCTTTCACAATGTGGAACTGTGCGACCTAATCGCTGACCCACCACAGGATGCCCCGCCACCCCCACGGCGCATTTGGTCAACAGTGATTAAGATGATGTTAGGTTTCATATGATTCCTTTTGAATCTACTTAGTAACAATAGTCTATCACATTTTTTAGAATTTGTCAAATGCTCCCCTCCATTCCCTTGACCTTCCCTTGACCTTCCTGCAGGGTTTAGGCGAACAGCCCATGACCATGACCTTTTTCTTCAAGAAAAAACTCGCCAATTGGCGAGTTTTTCGATTCACTTTTTCTTCATCATGCCATCGCGCTCCACATTTCCCCAGTTTACTTTAAGGATTTTCATTTCGCCGTTGGCAGTTTTGATTTTTCCTTGATAAACATAACCGCCGCGCATAAGAATGCGCAGGGCTTCGGCAACTTCTTCGCGCTCAAGATTATTTGTTTTACTCACCATTTCAACAGTTGCCCAAAATGTAGGCTTTGACCGTTTTTGTTTGTTGCGGTCTTGCAAATTTTTAAGGCTTTGCAGGATTAGTGCAGGAATATTTGCCTCAACAATAGCCTCTTGGTTGACAAAGCTGTCAGGTAGTAGGCGTGAGTAGGTTGCACTGTCAGCAAGCTGTGCAGACACAGCGTTTTTCACGGCGTAAATCGCCACTTCTTTTTTGCATTTAGTAACAAGAAAGCTGACAACCGAGTTAAAATGACCATCGCCTGTGAAAATTACATAAGCATCAATGCCACGGTCGCCCACGGTAATAGCACTTTGATAGATATGGTCAAGCATGATAAAGTCTGTAAAGTCCTTTTCGTGGTTGACGGCATGATTTTGTGTTTCCACAATAGCGTTTGTTATTTGACGAATGTAAAACAGCTCGGCTCGAAGTGATGGATTGGAAAAATCGGCAAAAAAAACAATGTCAACAATGTCGTATTTGTCGCTTAGTTCGTCACGAAAAGCCTTGATGTCCGGTTTTTGTTTGTGAAGATTGTCAAGGGAAATATACCAATGCTCGAAATCCACGAAAACCAAGGCACGCTTACGCTTGCCACTGTCCGTTCCACCGAAAATATTTTTGAATAGTCCGATAATTTTGTTCCTCCTTTCTATAAAATTGGTTTTGCTCAATCTGCATACAGAAAGAGCATTTACCACGAAAGGACACGAAAAAGCACGAAAAACGTCCAATTTTCTCTTAAATTTTCGTGTTATTTCGTGTCCTTTCGTGGTAAAGAAGTTTTTATTTTTTACACAAATCAGCCACCACACAGCCCTCGCATTTGGGGTTTCGGGCGGTGCAATAGTGTCGCCCGAACAGCACCATGCGATGATTGAACGGGAACTGCATATCCTTTGGTAGCAACTGTTTCAAGGTTTGCTCCACTAACAGCGGGTTGGCTTTACTGCACAAGCCAAGACGAACAGAAACCCGAATGCAATGGGTGTCTGCGGCGATTGACGGAACATCGTATATCTCCCCAAGCAGCACATTCGCCGTCTTGCGCCCAATCCCAGGAAAAGCCAGCAGGCTGTCCATGTCATTTGGCAGAACACCGCCATATTCTGCAATCAGCATTCGGCTGGCATCACGAATATTCGTCGCCTTGGTGCGGAACAGTCCGCAGGGTTTGATAATCTCTTCGATTTCCTCAAGGGGTGCGCTTGCCAGGTCATGTGGGGTAGGGAAGCGTGCAAACAGCTGGCGACACACCAAATTCACTCGCTCGTCGGTGCATTGTGCGGACAGGCGAGCCATCACAAGGAGCTTCCACGGACTGCCCCGGTAGTCAAGGGCGCAAGCAGGTTCGGGAATAAGTCGCTCCAAACGCTGGGCGACCAGCATTGCTTTATCGGATTTGCTTGTTGCTTTCATGAAGTATGCTATACCCAAACTCTTCCCGCAGAATTTGCTCCATTAAGAAGAGGGGCATTCCTACAACTGTGTTAAAGTCACCATTGATGGAGGTGACGAACAGCCCGCCCATCTCTTGCAGTCCAAAGGCTCCCGCCTTGTCTCGCCCCTCGCCGGTGGCGATATAAGCGGTGATGTCATCCTCTGATAGTTTGCGAAAGGTCACATCAGTAGCGTTGCAATCGGTGACGATTTTGTTGCCTGTGGCAACGGAAATTCCGCTGTAAACTTGATGTGTCGTGTCGGACAGCAGACGCAAAATCCGCCGAGCGTCATTGTCGTCTGCTGGTTTGCCAAGGATATGCCCATGGCAGAAAACCACAGTGTCCGAAGCAATGACAATGGCATCAGGGTGCTGTGCCAGCACACATTCCGCTTTCATTTGTGATAGGCGTGTTGCCAGTGCCTGCGGGCAACTTTCTTGCACCCCATCTTCGTCAACATCAGGGGAAATGGCGGTGTACTGCAAGCCCAGCATATCCAGCATTGCCATGCGCCGCGGAGATGCAGAAGCGAGAATTAGCTTTTTCATCTAATATAAAACGCTTCTGGCTTGCCGATAGTAGCTTTGCCGCGACTTTTTGTGATTTTAAGGATAATTTCGGTTGCCTTAATTGGCGGGAAAGTGATAATCCGCTTGTTACCAATGGTTTTACCTGAATAAACGCACACAGGGCGGTAGATAATACCGCTTTTGATATACACCAAAAAGTCCTGCACCATTTCACCTTCGGTCATGTCTTCTTCAATGATGACATGATTCACGAATTGCTCGTGATTTAGCTTGATAACAACCTTTTCCTCGTCCATTTCTTTTAGTTCGGATGGGATAGGGTTAGCGAAGCGGGCTTTGATGGTTTGTCCAAACTCCACAAGTCGCCGTGCGTCGATTTCGGGAAGCAGTCCGCGCCTGTCAGGACCAACGTTCACAAGGAAGTTTGACCCGCAACCAACAGAGTGATAGTACAGTCCGACAAGCTCCTCTAAACTTTTCACAGTATGCACGTCATATTCGCTGTAAAACCAGTTGCGATAACGCATCATAAAATCGCACTCGGTAGGGAGAAACTTGCTCCCTGCGTGAGAGTTTTGGCTTTCGTCTGTTGACACAGCAGGCTTGAATTCAGGGGCAACGCACGAGTTGTTGATGCCGGCGGCACCACCCTCGTTACCTACCCAAACGGTGTTCGGGTCCCACAGGCTGAAGATAAGCAGGTCATCTTGCAGGTCACGGATAGCTTTGATAATTCGTTCGTGGTCGAATTTGTGGTCGCCGGAGCCGTTGCCGTCAAACCACAGATAATCCACCTTGCCATAGTTACCTAAAAGCTCGCTGATTTGTGCGATGAAGTAGTCATCATACTCCTTTGCGTCACGGTTTTTGAACTCCGCCTCCGCAGGAGAGTAGTACAGCCCTACCTTGATGTCATACTTGCGACAGGCGGCAACAAAATCAGCCACAACATCCCCTTGCCCGTCTTTGTAGGGGGTCATGCCAATGTGATAGTCAGAATATTTCGAGGGCCAGTTAGCAAAGCCGTCGTGATGCTTGCACACTAAAATAGCATACTTGAACCCTGCATCGTGAACAGTCTTTATCCACTGCTCGCAGTCAAGTTTAGTAGGGTTAAAACCCTCGATGGGCATGATTTTGCCGTCCCAGTCACGATGACCTTCGTAGAATGTGCGAATGCCAAAATGGAAGAAAGCTCCCATTTCCCACTTTAGAAACTCTAACTGTTTTTTACTTGGCTTGAATGGGTTATTCATGAGTTTTTACCTCGTAATTTTGGTTACAACGCGTCTTCCCGCATAAATAGAACTTTCACGCAAGCAATTTCCAAATTGCCGTTGCGACAACGAATTTCGTCAATCATTTCTTTTTGGTTTACCCCTGCTTTTAGTTCAATTCGATAGGTCAGCTGATAAAGCGTGCCAAGGTTAATCATGCGCGCGCGAACAAGTTCGCTGTAGCGAGTGTATTTGCCGAGAATGTCGTCAAATGCGCTGGTGTAGTCCATGTCTTCCGGCACAGTAATACGCAGGTCATGCTCTACTCGCTTTGGTTCGCCGAACTTTGTGGTTGTTAGAACAATGTTTAGGGCACAAACTATCAAGGTGAACGCCAGTGCATATCCAACAAAGCCCATTCCCGTAGCAAGTCCAAGGGCGGCGGTGAGTAGTATGTACGAGATTTCCTTAGCATTACCCAGAGCAGAGCGGAAGCGGATAAGGCTAAATGCACCAAAAACCGCAATTCCTGTACCAAGGTTGCCATTGACCAAGGTGATAATCACTTGCACCACCACCGGCATGGTAGCAAGGGAGATAATAAAACTCTTGGTGTATGCGTTATTACGGAATGTGTAAACATAAGCGATTATAATCCCAAGAACTATCGAAGTGATTGTGCAAATAAAAAATTGCAGTGGTGTGATACTTGTAGTAACTCCGGGCAAATCAAGAATGCTACCAAAAAAATTATTTGAGAAACTAAACATTGAATGCTCTTTCAGTGGTGTATTTCGCCTTTAAGCGAGAAATTTCTTTTTCTTTGCTGACTGCATATGCTGTCTTGTACTTTGACACGCTTGTTTCATAAATTCCGTGATTGCTAAGGGTGCGAGCGAACCACAATGGAACGGTGATAGGCGATTTTACTTCCATAATATGCAGGTTGCGGTCGATTATGTTTTCACTGAGTTCTGCATCGTAGTCGCGACAGCGAATGTTTGTATCTACTGTTAAGCGAATGTCGTATTTTTCTTCATTTATAACGAAGGATTCTCTGTCATAGTCTATGTATAGCTTTGGGGCAAGATTTTCGTATTTTTGCAAAAAATATTGAATTTCCGATATAATGTTTTTGTTTTCGCTCTCAAGTGACGGAGGAGTGTTGTCTGTAATCAAAGCCTGTGCTTGGGCGTAGGTCATCATTTCACGGCGCTTGTAGCTTGTGCCATTGCTTTTTCGCTTTAGTTCAACAAAAACTTCTGCATCAGGTGAAAGGTCGGTATATGTGCGAATGCGGAGCTTTTCTTTGAATGTTGCACCTGAAAGGGCATAGGTGAGCAAAGTTTCGCTTGGTGTGTCAAAATAAAGGCTTGAAATAGTGCTTGTTGGGTACAAATCGGGCTGCATTCGCTCGCCGATTTCTTCTTTTAGTATGCTGTATTGTTCGGAAGTGAGGAGATATTTTCGCTCGAAACGCGATATAGAAGCGTGAAATGCTCGTGCGTTCTGCATATTTTTTGTGTTTCCCATGACAGACACCTCCCAAAAATTACAAGTCCACCAAAGTATTATATCATAATTTTCACTTTAATTTGTGAACAATATGTTAAGAATGGTATTGTTAATGTATGCTAATTGACATATGGCGGTTTTTGTGATAAAATGATGGTTGAAATAAGTTTATTGAAGGGGACAGTTGAAGTTTATTCAACACATTTATTATGAAAAAAATTGCTAGTTTTGAAGTTGACCATCGTTATATTCAGCCGGGAGTGTATATTTCCCGTGTTGACGGCGATATTACCACCTATGACCTGCGTTTTACCCGCCCGAATGTGGGCGAGTATCTGGAAAACGCCGCTATTCACACTCTTGAGCATTTGCTTGCCACGTACATTCGCAATAGTGCCATTGCTGATGATGTGATTTACCTTGGACCAATGGGGTGTCGCACAGGGTTTTATCTGTTGCTACGGAACGCAAATAACGCTACCCTGCTCCCCTTTTTGACCGAGATATTCCAACAAGTGGCGGCGCACACGGGAGAGGTTTTCGGCGTAAGTGAGATTGAGTGCGGGAACTGCGCCGAACACTGCCTTGATGGTGCGATTGTCGCCGCAAAAGGCTTTCTTGCAACCTTGGCGACTTGCGACCCCAGCTTGAGGTATCCATCATGAGCAAAACAAACAAACCCATCGGAATCATTGCCGCAATGGATATAGAGGTGGATTTTCTGCTTGAAAATATGAGCGACAAAGCCACCCAAACCATCTCGGGCATGACGTTCACCCGTGGCAATTTGGCGGAGCGTGATGCTGTGGTTGCAGTATGCGGAATCGGCAAATGCGCCGCCGCAATGTGCGCCCAAACCATGATTTTGCGGTACGAGGTGGACGCCATCATCAACACAGGGGTGGCGGGTGCGCTGTGCGACAAGTTGGACATTTATGACATCGCCGTTGCCACTTCGGCGGTGCAACATGATGTTGACACTACCGCTATTGGCGACCCAGTGGGACTGATTTCTGGGATAAATTTGGTCAACATTCCCTGCTGTCCAGACCTTGCGGCGAGAGTGCTTGCCTGTGCAAAAGAGCTTGACATCACCGCCCACAGCGGAGTGATTGCCACCGGTGATATGTTTGTGTCCGATATGGACAAGCGGGCGCACATTCGTGCCACCTTCGACGCTATTGCCTGCGAAATGGAGGGGGGTGCTATTGCCCAGGTGTGCCACGTGAACCGGGTGAAATGCACCATCATCCGCAGTATTTCGGACAAAGCGGACGGACATAGCGAGGAGTACAGCAAGTTCAAACATCGTGCCGCCGAGCGATCAGGGAGATTGGTGCTGCGTACTTTGAGTTTGGAAAGTGAAGAGTGCAGGGTGCAGGGTGCAGAGTGGAGTTAAGGGCACTCCCTCCGACGGCTACGCCTCCACCTCCTCCCAAAAGAGAGCAAGAGCATTTTAACCACGAAATTCACGAAAATGCACGAAAAAATCCACTGCACGATTCCGAAATTCCCCTGACCCAGGCGGAAGGGGTGGATTGCGACTGCCATTGTCGCAAGACGGGGTAGGTGTGGTGCGAACGATACGAACCAACACACGGGCGAACGCAGTTCGCCCCTACAAGACAACGAAACCCATAGGGACGGCAACCAACCTCCACAACATAACCAAAGGAATAAACATGAAAAAAATCATCATCGCCTCACTCTGCATTCTCCTATTAGCCCCGCTGTTTTCGGCGTGCAATACCCAGCGTGAACCGCTTGCACACGAAGGATTTATAACCGGCGAAATTACATTTGATGGCATTCCTATAGAGCGACTGTTTCTTGAATGTTTTCATGAGGTGCTGGGCGAGCCAGTAGAGTATTATCCTAATTTCTTTTACTCTTTTAATGGGGGACTACATATTGCACCGTGGGGCAATCCGCAGCCCGAAAGCAGAAAAAGTGAAGTGATGTTTATTCATATAGAACTTCCTTATGCCAATTTAATTAAAATTGATGGAATAATGCTCAATGTCTCAAGTAGAGAGGAGGCATTGGATTTATTTGGCACTCCGTCATCTCCGTATTGGGAATATAGCGATTATTACCTCAGGTACTATATAATAGGTGCTAGCATTATGTTGTCTTTGGGGTTTGAATTCGATGGTGGCAGTAGTGGTTATCCTAATATAATAATTCAAGAGCTACCGTACTACATATCTGATTTTATGACGTTTCCCGAATAAAATTTTCACAAAGGAGCTACACAATGAAAGGCTACAAAAACACACAAATCTACATCCAGGGGCGGGGCATTGTCCGCACCTCCATCGGCATTGAGAATGGGCGTATCGCCGCTATCGGTGACGACATCGCTATCGAGGAGGTCGCCACCCTGCCGCAGGACGCCGTTGTCCTGCCCGGGTTCATCGACCAGCACACCCACGGGGCGGCAAACGCTGACACTATGGACGGCGGGGGTTCTGTCGCCACCATCGCAAAAGCCCTGCCCGCAGAGGGTACGGTGGCATTTCTCGCCACCACAATGACCCAGTCAACCCAGGCAATTATGACCGCGCTAACCGGAGTCAAAGCCTACTGCGAAGCCCCACAAGCGGGTGTGGCAGAAGTCCTCGGGGTGAACCTTGAGGGACCATTCCTGTCCACCAAACACGCAGGCGCACAACCACGAGAGTACATCATCCCGCCGTCAATCGACCTGTTGGAGCAGTTCCACAAGGCAAGCGGCGGCAGACTGCGTATCGTGTCCGTTGCCCCTGAAATCGAGGGTGCTACCGACTTTATCAAGTGGATGAAGTCGCAGGGCATCGTGCCGTCGGTGGGTCACTCTGACGCCGGCTATGCGGACATGAAAGCCGCTGTGGATGTGGGTCTTGGCAACGTGACCCACCTGTACAACGCACAAAAAGCCCTGCACCACCGCGACATTGGCGTGGTTGGTTCTGCTATGCTGCTGGATGAGCTAAACGTGGAGGTCATCGCCGACCTTGTCCATCTGTCCGCACCTGCGATTATGTTGGCTATTCGCACCAAACCGCAAGACAAAATCAGCCTGATTACCGATGCTATGAAAGCGAAATATCTCCCTGATGGCAAGAGCGAACTTGGCGGACAAGTCGTTATTGTCAAAGACGGCGAGGCTCGCCTTGAGGACGGCACGCTGGCGGGTAGTATTCTGCGTATGAACGATGCGGTTCGCAACCTTGTCCGTGCCTGTGGCGTGGATATTTGTACCGCCGTGGACTATGCCAGTGCCAACCCTGCGAAAAACCTTGGCGTGTATGACCAATTGGGGTCAATTGCCGTGGGCAAGCGCGCCTGCTTGACTGTGCTTGACGGAGATTTTGCCGTTGTGCAAACATTGGTGGATGGAGTTGTGGTGTTCGAGAGGTAAATGGGGAGCTCGAGAAGGGCAAAGGGCGGGGCAAGTGCAATGAAAAATTAAAAATGAAGAATGAAAAATTGCGGAAAATTTGCTTCGCAAATTATTTTATTGAAAAAGGCAAAGGTCAAGGGCGCACCGCACATTTCTGTAAATCCCCTTTCGCGGGCGGAAGGGGTGGATTGCGGTGTTTTTCCGCAAGACGGGGTAGGTGTGAAACGAAGGTCACGCACCAGCATAACGGGCGACCGCAATGTGCGCACCTACATGACAACGAAATTCGCACCCACCACTCCCCCCGACAGTGGGAAAATCACCCACTGCCACCCCCCTCGCACGGGTCGGGGACTTTACCGAAACATTTCCTTATGCCCCTCTCGTTTACGAGGGGGGATGTCCCGCAGGGACAGGGGGGAGTGCGCACCGCACCCCACGGGAACGCACCCGTCATCCCGTAAAATTTGCGCCCTTTGCAAATTTATACGGGACCCCCTCACCCCACGCATTCGCTTTGAGGTATTGCCCGCCCCTACAGGACAACGAAATCCGCCGAACTCCTCCCACAACCAACAGTTGAACAACCATCCAAATAATTCATTGCATTCTACCACCCAATCCGCTACAATATAACCATGAGGCCTCAAAACAAACTCAAACAAAAAACGAAAGCAGGTAACGACATGGTTAAAATTTCAGAAAAAATCGTTTCTCTCAGAAAGGCGCACAATCTTACCCAAGAAGCCTTGGGCGAAGCGGTCGGAGTATCTCCGCAAGCAGTCAGTAAGTGGGAAAAAGGCGACAGCCTGCCCGACATTTCCATCATTCCCGATTTGTGCAGGACATTCGGCATTTCAGCGGACGCACTTCTCGGCAGTGAGGGCAACATGACAAGCGAGATGTATGCCGACAAAGCGTTGGAGCTGTGTAAAGGGATTGATACGAAAATGACCTTGCTCCATAAAATTATTAACGCATTTGATGGCAGAGGCGAGTATGGCATTCCTTTTGAGGATATGCCTCTACTTTCAACATTATTGTCTGATTCACACGCTTTTGTGCTATCCGACACTAGGGGTTTTGGCATGTTCTTTAGCGATGTTGAACATATCAAAAATATGCTTGCGGTGGATTTGTCCGAAAGTAAGTTGCTTAAACTTGCCACAGACCCCAAAGCTGTGAAAATATTTTCCCTGATTTGCATTAATGGTTGTTTGACTGAAAGTGAGATAATCAAATTGACTGGCTTTGCAGAAGAGGAAGTGTCACAGCGAATGTTTGACCTGATGAAACATTCGGTTATTGCTACTGGCATGACCAAAATTGATGGTCAAAACGAAATGGCTTACAACATTGAGTTTCAAGGGGTTTCCCTTTTGGGAATCTTGGCAGGTGCATATTATTTCGATTCGGAAAGCAGAAGTGGAAAACTAAATTGCAGCGGAACACGAAACAGCGACCCCGAAAAGCAGAGAAAATATATTGAATAAGCACCGCATCCGTAGGGACGACAACCTGCCGTCCGTTTGAACGATACAACCAAAACGCTGTGTAGGGGCAGGTCTTGTTTCTGCCCGCCGTGCGATACGCACCGTACAAACGGGCGAACACAGTTCGCCCCTACAGGACAACGAAATTCGCACTGCACTCGTAGGGGCGGGGCTTGCCCCCGCCCGATACGAATGATACACACCACACAAACGGGCGACCGGGGGACGGTCGTCCCTACAAAACCAACATATCATAAAAAATCACCTGCGAAAATTTTGCAGGTGATTTTTTATGGACACATATGGATACCTAATCGAATATTTATAATACCGTTTGGTATCATAATAACGAGGTGATGCGTATGTATATTAGAAGGCTGTATGATTTGAGAATTGACAATGACTTGTCACAGCAAGAGGTTGCTGATTTTTTAGTATGTCACAGGCAAGCATACGGACGTTATGAACGTGGCTTCAGAGAAATTCCTGTGTCAATGCTTATAAAACTGGCGAAATATTATGGGGTCAGCACCGACTACATTCTTGGGCTAAGCGATGAAAAATAAAAAGCTAAATTTAATCCAAATAGCCACCATCGCCCTCATTTTGGTGGTGGTTATCGCCAATGGTGCAGACTACTTCATACGCCGCTCCGCAAGTGAGCTACAAACAGATGCTTTCACGGCGGTGTTTGTTGATGTGGGGCAGGGAAGTGCGGCGCTTTTTGTGTCCTCCTGCGGGGCGACAATGCTTGTGGACGCAGGACCACGCATGGCTCGCCGCCAGCTTCGAGCGGAACTTCGTCGCAAAGGAGTGCGACACATTGATTTTCTCGTGCTGACCCATCCCCACGAGGATCATATCGGCGGTGCGGACATGGTGCTGCACGACTTTAGCGTGTGCACCGTTATCATTAACGACACTTCCACCACGGTGACACGGACATTCAACTACGACCGCCTGTTTTCCCGTGTGGCAGAGGTGGATTTTAGCGTCATGATAGTCGAGCCGGGCGATGTTTTGCAATTTGGCGAAAGCGCCTACTTCCAAATTCTTGCCCCTGCTGTCGGGCGACAGCGTGACCAGAACGATTACAGCATTGTCATGCGCCTTGTGTATGGGGAAACCGTGCTGATGTTGGCAGGAGATACCACTGTGAACGTGGAGCGGTGGATGGTGAACAATGTCGCACCGCAGTATTTGCGTGCCTGCTTTCTTTTAGTGCCGCACCATGGCTCGTGGACGTCCACCGGGGAGGAATATCTTGCCGCAGTTGCCCCAAGATATGCCTTGATACAAAATGGCAGAGGAAATTCCCACGGACACCCGCATTTTTCCGTTGTTTCCCGCCTGCGAGAGTTCGGTGTCACATATTACCGCAACGATATTCACCGCACGGTGATATTCCAGTCGGATGGGCGAAATTTGTGGCGAACAGGGTGATGTCAAGGCTACCTAAACACCCTCACGAAATTCACTCGCCTATCTGACAAGCTGTTCAGCGAACCAAGCAAGTACAAGATTTTTTCATTATCAAAGCTCTCCCCTCTTTCCTCCAAATTTGCCCGTAGCAGTGCAATATAGCCGCTTGCTATGGCGGCGGCTTGAGATGTACCGTTGGCGTAGTTTTCCACAACTAATTCACCCTCAAACAAGCCAAGCACCATTAAATTCACTCCCGGAAAGCGTAGCACAGTGCTTTCCCCTGTGTTAGATAGTTCCCATCTTGCATTTTCCTCTGTTCGTGCCTCCACCGACACAACGCCGGGCTGATTAGCAGGGAAAAGTAAATCCCGTTGCCCAAAATCTCCAGCCGCCGCAACCACAGTTATTCCCTCGGCAATAATTTCTTGAATTTCGTTTACTACAAACGGGTCAACTCTATGCCCGCCAAGGCTGATGTTGATGATTGTTGCCCCGTTTTCCCTTGCAAACTGCAACGCCCGCAATAAGTAACGATTATTCGTCACACCCTCATCTGACGTGGCCTTAATGATGATAATATCAGCATCAGGGGCAATGCCATACACTCCCATAAAGCCATCACCTGCGGCAAGACTGACCATTTCCGTGCCGTGTCCATGCCTGTCCTGTACGTCGTCGCTATCGTCAATAACATTTTTGCGTGCGACTATCCGCTCCCCCAGATGCTCGGCGTATTCGCAAGAAATTCCTGTGTCAATAAATGCGATTACCTCCCCTGCCCCTGTGGAATACCGCCACAACCTGTCCGCCCGCATGACATTCAAATGCCAGCTGTCAAATCGACCTGCACATGACACCAACAAAACAGCCGTGATAAGCACAGCCAACAAAACTTTAATAATTTTCATTTCAACCTCCTATAATAAATCGGCAAGCCATGTGACTTGCCGATTTGTTGTTTAATTTAACTTACTCTTGCTTTTCGCCTTCTTTCGCTTTCGCTGGCTTGGAAAATGTGCCGAAAGCAATGTCGGTTACGCCAAATGCACACATTACAAGCGATAAAACAAACACATAAAGCTCAAGATTGTCATCAAAGAAAGTTATATCCGTAACTATAGCAAAGAGCAAGGGAACTAACCCTATTATCGCGAACATAACTAGAATGACAAATCCAAGTGCATTGATTTTTTCCTTTCGCAATTTGTAACGTACAGAAAAAACATATGCAACAAGAGCGAAACTCGCCCAATATAAAATACCGACCATAAGGAAATCTCCTTAACGCTGTAGTTATTGTGGGTTCACAGAAAAAATGCCAAGTGGCATTCTGTCAACTATAACTCCACGATTTTGCCTGTTGTTATGGAATGTAATTCTCTCGGCTAGTAAAACACCGTGAGCAGCTCCAAATCCAACTGCAATAGCACCAAACGGTCCAGCCATAGCTGCAAGCCCTGCTAATGGCACACCAAAACCAAGGGCACCTCGCAACATTGATACATAGTTTGCCGCAGTCTGTCTAGACATATGAAATCTTGTACCCCACCATAAGAAGGTTATGCGATTCACATTCCCACCTTGAATAGTCAAGGTATCATCATCAATCTCATAAATAGTCAAGTTTGGGGTTATTGCTAGGACTTCTTCTTCTATGTACTCGTTCAGATAGTCAATCCACTCGGCAAAACCGTCAACCTCTTCACCAAGCAGGGCAAGCAGATAGGTCGGAAAGTCGAAGCTGATTAGTCCATCTTCGTCTACGTACACATAGGTTTCAATAAGTGCGATTACATCTACTTCATCATATGTAACATAACCTGCACTTAGCGAAACAACTGAAAGGGCGGCAACCATGACAATAGCCATGATTAGGGCGACTAACTTTGTACTTTTTTTCATCTTTTGAACCTCCAATGGTTTTTAATTTTGAAATTACAATACTTTTGCAATTTCAAACATATTATACCACGATTAGACAAGTATTGTCAATTGGAAGTACCTACGAAATTTCCTGCATATATATATTATATATATGCGATTTATACAAAAAATAGCTTTTCAATTACACAAAATATGCAGGATATGCGAGAACCGCTTCTATACCGCTAAAGCAAAAGTTTAATTGCTACAGACATACTTTCGACATAATAATTTTACTTTTATATACAGCAAAATCAAATATTACTTATCATAAAATTCGTCTGCCGAGAGATAATAATGTAGACCCGCCACGAGCGGGATTATTTTTGCAAGATTATACGACATAGGGACGGAGAAAAATGATAAATAATAGCTACAATAAACAAACGAAAGCCATTGCCTGTCTGCTTTGTGCGGTGTTTTTAATTGCCTGTTTCGGAGGAAGTTCTGTTTTGGCAGAAAGCCCCTCTGATGCCAGTTTGGCAGTCGTTTCGTTGCAAGCAAACAAGGCGAATACAGACGAGATAATGCTATACCCCGGCGGAGTTCCTTTCGGAATACGCTTTTATACAAAGGGTGTGATGGTTATTGATATAAGTGAAGTCATTGGGGAGCAAGGAAAAAGCGCTCCTGCCGCCGCCGCAGGACTGATGGCGAATGACGTTATTCAAAAAGTGAACGACACGGAAATTCACTCGGTTGAGCAGGTAACAGATTTTGTAAAAAACAGCGATGGCAAGCCAATTGAACTTGTTGTTGTTCGTGGGGAAAGCAAACTTAATCTCTCCCTCACTCCTGCAAAATCCCTGCCAAACGGGGAATATCGTGCGGGAATGTGGATTAAGGATAGTGCGGCAGGGATTGGTACTATGACATTCTTTGACCCACGGGACAACAGCTTCGGCGGGCTTGGTCATGGAATTTGCGACCCGGATAGCGGAGATTTACTTCCACTTAACAAAGGTATCGTCACCGACGTGAAAATCAGCGGCATTACCAAAGGTGAGAAGGGCACACCGGGCGTGATTCGCGGATATATCGCTTCAAATGACCGGGGACGACTGACAGGGAACTTTGAAACTGGGGTGTATGGCTTTGTTGACGAGCAACCAAAAAATTTGCCTGAAGGGCCTCTGCCTATTGCCAAAAGCAACGAGATTGAAGAGGGTGCGGCATATATTTGGACAACCCTTGATAATAGTATACCAAGGAAATACGAGATTAACATTGTTAAAGCCAATGCTGGCAACGGCATGGTGAAAAATTTTGTTATCCAAGTCACCGACCCTGCTCTTTTAGAGCAAACTGGCGGTATTGTTCAGGGAATGAGCGGCAGTCCCATTATCCAAAACGGCAAGATTATCGGTGCTGTGACTCATGTACTGCTTAATGACCCTACAAGCGGATATGGGATTTATATCGAAAATATGCTTGCTAAAATACCGCAAGAATTGGAAAATGCAGCATAAAATACAAAAACCGAGAGGACTAATCCTCTCGGTTTTAACTTGAAGTAAAAGACAAAGTCAAAAGCAAGGTTAAGACAGTGGGCTTTCCGCCCACACCCGACCAGCTTGCCCGCTCACGCATTTCGGCGACCTGCT
This sequence comes from Oscillospiraceae bacterium, assembly GCA_009788105.1. Lineage (GTDB taxonomy): Bacteria > Bacillota > Clostridia > Oscillospirales > CAG-272 > WQSD01. The sequence continues at coordinate 22,072 of WQSD01000002.1, forward strand.
GGACGGATGAACCCCATACTGTCGCCTTCAGTGCTTACAAGGGCTTTGAATAAAACTGGACTAAAAACTTTGGTACAAAAGCACTCTGTGCTTTTGCAAAAAGAACGTCGGGGAGCCGTTCCCTACATGGTGCGGTTTTGGCAAGAAACATACCCTCTTTCGCCCATTATCCGTCCTCGCTGAAGCAACATCGTGCTGAATTTCAAGTTTTCGCTGTACCCTATGCGGAGGCTTGTTTGCAACGGATTTCGTTGACTCAAAATCTTCGTGCCACTCCAAGTCCGCATTGTTCATATTTGGGGGATTTTCAAACCCCTTTTCTGAAAAGGGGTTTGAATGCCGGGTTGTTAGGGGGCGGCAAGAGCCCCCTAACGAAAAAGCAGGTGTAAATTGACGAAC
>WQSD01000003.1 GCA_009788105.1 Oscillospiraceae bacterium
AAACACCCGTCACTCACTTCGTTCGTGCCACCCTCTTTGAAAAAGAGGGCTTGGGTGCGGTGCGCCCTTGACCTTATTCCCCTCCCGTGGAGGGGTCGCCGTAGGCGGGGGTGGTTCAGCGGTATATTGCGGGCGGGGGCAAGCCCCGCCCCCAACGCCCGCAAGTTAAGATGGGATAATATGGGTTTGGGTAAAACTCCCCCTATTTGTTGATAAAAACCACAGGAAAAACTGTGTCATCTCGCACCCCGATGCGGGATCTCATGTCAAGTTCGTGGTTAAATTCCGTTCAAAGACAACAGTACCGTTTGTGGCTAAGATTTTTCGTACCAATCATGCTTCAAGACTGTTATTTTCTCGCCTTACGGGGAAATGAATTCCCCTTCGTGGCGAGAAAATAACAGCTTTCAGCACACTAAACCACCCACTTCTTCACTTCTTCATAAATATCCACTTCTGACACAACGAAAAGGCTGTCCCACTCAAGAGCGGCAAGAGCGCCTAACATACTGTTTGCCGACACACGATAGCCCTTGTCGTCGATAAGGTCGGCACGCTTTTGGGCGCGGGTCAGGTTGTTGATAAACTCTTGGCAGTCGCGGGTAGTGACCAGGTCAATTTTGTACTTTGGCATAATTTCTCCTTGCGGATTAAGCCTCCGCGGGGCGTTGGATTGTTTTTTTATAGTGTGGCGTGTGTAGTTAGGAACTCTTCACTCTTCACCCTCCACACTGTCTTCCTCCACCTCTTCCCGCTCCACAAGTGCCATGTTAATCACACGCACGTCTTCTCCTGTGCGCATGATAATCACGCCGCTGGCGGTACGGCTAAAGGTGGAAATATCCTTGACCGGGGTGCGGATTACCACGCCGCCGTCGGTGACAAGCATCACGTCCTGCCCCTCGTCCACGGTGGCAATTCCCACAAGAGGGCCTGTTTTCTCGTTGATGTTGTGGCAAATAACCCCTTGCGTGCCACGATTACGGGTGGTAAAGCCCTCGAATGTGGACTGCTTGCCAAAGCCATTTTCGGTGATGGTCAGCAGTTTTTTGCTTTCGTCCACAAGAGCCACCCCAGCAACCACATCACCCTCTTTCAGCTTCATGCCTCGCACACCACGAGCAGTGCGGGATAGCGGACGAGCCGCAGTTTCCGCAAAGCGGACGGCGTTGCCGCCACGGGTGGCGATAACCACCTCGTCGCTACCGCTTGTATGGCGAACATACACAAGCTCGTCGTCTTCGTCAAGGGTGAGGGCGCGTTTGCCACCCTTACGCTGATAGGCATATTCGGACAGCTTCGTCCGCTTCACAATGCCCTTGCGGGTGATGAAGAGGAGGAAGGAGTCGGTTGGATTTGTTTCGGTTGTATCGCCTGTTTCGGCGGGCGGGCGGGCAGACCCCGCCCCTACAGATTCAGCGGTTGGCGGTGCAAACGAATCCACCGTCACAAAGGCAGTAACCTTTTCCCCCTCTTCAAGGGAGAGAATGTTCACAATATTGCTGCCCTTTGCGGTGCGTCCCGCCTCAGGGAGCATGAACGGACGGATAACCTGCACCTTGCCGAAGTTGGTGAACATCAGCAGGTGGCTGTGGCTGTCCGCGGTGATGACGTGTTCCACAAAGTCTTCTTCCTTGGTGGTCATGCCAACGATTCCACGCCCTCCACGGCGTTGGGCGGTGTAGGTATCCGAATTCATTCGCTTGATGTAGCCTGCGTGGCTCATGGTAATAACACAGGTGTGCTTGGGAATCAGGTCCTCCAGCAGAATGTCGTCTGCCCACGCCACAAGTTCGGTACGGCGGTCGTCGCCGAACTTCGCCTTTATCTCAAGCAAGCCATCCTTGATTTTCTGGTCAATCAGCTCCGGGCTGGCAAGGAATTCTTCCAACTCCGCAACAAGAGCGGTCAGCTTCGCCAGTCTGTCCTCGATACGTTGCCGTTCCATTCCGGACAGGCGACCAAGGGTCATATCCACAATCGCTTGCGCCTGAATTTCGGTAAAGTCGAAGACTTCCACCAACTGCTCCCGTGCGTGGGCAGGGCTGTCGCTGGCACGAATTGTGCGGATAATATCCTCGATAAGGTCAAGTGCCTTTTTATAGCCCTCGTAAATATGATGCTCTGCGCGGGCTTTTGCAAGGTCAAATTTTGCCCCGCGAATAGTCACATCCCGTTGGTGCGTAATGTAGTGCTCCAACATTTGCTTCAAGTTTAATGTGCGTGGCACGCCGTTCACAATGGCAAGCATATTCGCCGCAAAGGTGTCCTGCAACTGGGTGAATTTATACAGCTGGTTAAGAATCACCTCGCCGTTTGCGTCACGGCGATATTCAATGACGATACGAATACCCTCAAGGCTGGACTCGTCACGCAAAGCAGTGATTCCCTCCACTTTTTTGTCACGATAGCAGTCGGCAATCGACTTCACAAGATTAGCTTTGTTGACTTGATAGGGAATTTCTGTAATGATAATCTCGCGCTTATCTTCGTCAACTTCCGCACGACCACGCACCATAATACTGCCACGACCGGTGGTGTAGGCAGACATTACTCCGCTTGTGCCGCAAATTGTTGCTCCGGTAGGAAAATCGGGAGCTTTAATAAACTCCATCAAATCCACAACTTCACATTCCGGATTATCCATAAGATGAATCGTGCCGTCAATGACCTCGGTCATGTTGTGGGGTGGAATATTTGTTGCCATACCAACAGCAATTCCCACGCTACCGTTGACCAGCAAATTGGGGAAGCGTGCAGGAAGCACCGACGGCTCTTGCAGTGAGTTATCGTAGTTTGGGACAAAGTCCACGGTTTCTTTCTCGATTTCGTCCAACATGAACGCACCAAGACGGTCCATCCGTGCCTTTGTGTAACGCATTGCCGCCGCAGACATTCCGTCAATGTTGCCAAAGTTCCCCTCTCCCTCTACCAAGGGATAGCGAAGGGAAAATGGCTGTGCCATACGGACAACCGAGTCGTAAATTGCGCCGTCACCATGAGGGTGATAACCCCCCATAACAGCAGAAACAGTCTTAACCGACTTCTGCATTGGCTTGTCATGGGTGTACTTCTCGTCATGCATAGCAAAAAGAATACGGCGGTGGACAGGTTTCAGTCCATCGCGCACATCAGGCAATGCACGAGATACGATAACACTCATTGAATAATCAATAAATGCACTTCGCACCTCACGTTCCAGCTTGACGTTGTTTATTTTTTGGTTTTCGTTGATGTTGTTGTTTTCCATTGTGGGTTCCTAAGAATTTGTGTTATAACAATCGTTTTCCCATGTTTTTGGGTTGGTGCGAATGTAATTGGCAATGATTTCGTATGTTTTTCTGTTACGGATAACATGGTCGTGGTAGGATGTTTGCCACGGGGAGAATCCGATGTTTTTGGTTACGTATGATTTCAAATTGCGCACAACATATTGTAGGGGAGACCGTCCTCGGTCTCCCGCGGGGTACAATGCAATAATTGCATGAATATGGTTAGGCATAACGACATAATGTTCAAACATTATACCATTATCCATCTGGTTGTAATATTTTATTGCATTTTCGACACATTTGCCTATCTTTGAAAATTTCATATGCGGGCGACCGGGGACGGTCGCCCCTACATTGTCTGCAGTTTGCTGTGTTTCAATTTCACCAAAATAATGCCGTCTTTCCTTTGTACATATGGTCACGAAATATGCCCCCGGTCGACTGTAATCGTGGTATTTGCACCGATTTTGTTTGCGGTTTGGTTTCATACTTCCTACACATCCAAGTTCGTCACATACTTCGCATTCTTTTCGATAAAGGCTCGGCGTGGCTCAACTTGGTCGCCCATAAGGACAGAAAACATTTCGTCACAGTCTATTGCGTCCTCTACAGTCACTCGTAGAATGGTGCGTTTTTCAAAGTCCATGGTTGTGTCCCGCAGTTCAATAGCGTCCATTTCACCAAGTCCTTTGTATCGCTCAATTTCCACGCCCCGCTCGCCGATTTCCGCAAGAATTTCGTCCCGCCCGGCGTCGCTGTAGGCATAGTATTTGCTCTTTCCTTTGGTCAGCTTATACAGGGGTGGCTGGGCAAGATACACCCGTCCATCGTCAATCAATTGGCGCATATGGCGGAAAAAGAAAGTGAGGAGCAACACACGAATATGACTGCCGTCTACGTCAGCATCCGCCATAAGAATTATTTTTCCGTAGCGGAGTTTTTCGGTGTCAAAGTCCTCTCCGATACCGCAACCAAGACACTGGATAATAGGGATAAGCTGTGCGTTGGCATAAATCTTGTCAAGACGGCTTTTTTCCACATTCAGCACTTTACCGCGCAAGGGCAAAATAGCTTGAAACTTCGATTTTCTCGCTTCCACAGCTGACCCCCCCGCACTGTCTCCTTCCACAAGGAACAGTTCGGTCAGTTCTCGGTCTTTCTCTGAACAGTCGTACAGCTTGCCCGGCAGTCCGCCACCCTCAAGCGCACCTTTACGGCGGGTTTCGTCGCGGGCGCGGCGGGCGGCCTCGGCGGCACGAGCAGCGGCAATGGCTTTTTCCACGATAACCTTTGCGGTGGCGGGGTTTTCCTCGAAATACTCCGCCAACTTTGTCCCAACTGTGGCTTCCACAAGAGTACGAATGTCGCTGTTCCCAAGTTTCGCCTTGGTTTGGCTCTCAAATTGGGCGTTCTCTAACTTCACACTGATGATAACGCAAATTCCCTCTCGCACAGCCTCGCCAGACAGGTTCTTGTCCTTTTCTTTCAGCTGTCCCGACTTGCGGGCGTAGTCGTTTATCACACGAGTAAGGGCAGACTTGAACCCTGTTTCGTGAGTCCCCCCCTCGATTGTGTTCATATTGTTGGCGAAAGTGAGGAAAGTTTCGTGATAGCTGGTGTTGTACTGGAGCGCCACCTCGGCGATACTGGTGTCCTTATCCCCCCGCATATAAATCACGTCCTGGTGGACAACATCACTCACCCGCTGTTCGTTCAGATAGCTAACGAATGAGCGAATCCCCCCCTCGTAGCACATATCCGTTTCGATGATACTGTTGTCGTTTCCGTCGTTATCCCGGGCTTGACCCGGGACCCCCTCCCCTACAGCATTCGCATTGCTCTCCGACCGTTCGTCACGCAAAATAATCCGCACGCCGGCGTTCAAAAATGCCTGCTCTCGCATACGGTTCAGTAGCACGTTATAGTCGAAGACTGTTTCCTCGAAAATGGTGGGGTCAGGCTTGAATGTGACACGCAAGCCACGCCGCCCCTCGGGGGCATCGCCAACGCAGGTGAACGGCTCGGTGGTGTCACCACGCTGGAAGGCAATGGTATACATCTTGCCGTCGTAGACGTTCTCTAACTTCAGCCATTCGGACAGGGCGTTGACCACGCTTGCGCCCACGCCATGTAGACCGCCGGCGATTTTGTAGCCGCCGCCGCCGAATTTCCCCCCTGCGTGGAGGATGGTGTACACCACCTCGGGGGTTGGTATGCCTTGGGTTGGGTGGATTGCGGCGGGAATGCCGTGTCCGTTGTCCTCAACCGTGATGGTGTCGCCCTCGCCAATGGTGATGGTGATGCGGTCGCACCGCCCGGCAAGCGCCTCGTCGATGCTGTTGTCCACAATCTCGTTGACAAGATGGTGCAGTCCACGACTGGAAGTGCTTCCGATGTACATTCCGGGACGCTTCCGCACCGCCTCCAACCCCTCGAGAACCTGAATCTGGCTCTCATCATAAGTGCCTGTGGCGGCAGTGGTGTTTAGTTCTTCATGTGTGTTGTTGTTTTCGTTGTTCATGGGTTTTCCTTCTATTTACTCGTCCAAAATTCTCTTATTTTATGAAAATGACTTTGTCTATCCAATATTTTCTCTATTTCTCTCGGATAAAACAAATCAAGGGCATCGCACAATTCAAGCATCCACTCTTTACGTGTTTTGTCAGCTATAATGTTAATTTTGTTTGCGTTTGCAATTTGTATCTGCCCCCACCCCAACGCTCCGATAGTAAGACAATCCCAAGCAAAATGTTCAATAGGGTGGAATACACAATCGTTAAATTTTATTTCGGTTTCGTCAATCTCATAACTTATCATAAGTATCATAAACGCATTACTGTCATCTTCATAAAAACGCGACAAACGCTCTACCGATGTTAGATTAGGCATATTAAATTTTGTATTTTTATTATGTGTTTTACAATCAACCACATAATAGTTATCGTTAAAATCATAAAAAGCAAAGTCTGCCATTGCTCGGCGCGCAAAATCTTTTTTATAATCTTTTAGCACGCCCGACGGCACGCATTCTTCAAAGCTCTCTTCAATTACTGTTTGAACAATGTCACCAACCGCTCGCGGACTGTTAGTTATTCGTTTTTCTGAAAAAACTTTTTGAGTGCTCAAAAGTTGTAAAATGTTACTTTGAACTGCTCTAATGTTTTCATTAGAAAGTAACCTGAGCTGCATTTGTTTCCTCGTTTTTAGCTTTTGTTTTTTGTATGGTTAATGTGTTTCTTTCCCAAAACACGCCCTGTTCATATCCTTGAATAGCTGGTCTTTTTTCAATTGTTTCAAGTCGTTTTTGGGATATGGCGCAATATTCTGCTTCTTTTTCAATTCCAATATAATTTCTGCCTAATTTTTTTGCCACTACTGCCGTTGTCCCTGACCCTAAAAACGGGTCAAGTACAAGGTCGTCCACATTTGAGCTTGCCAAAATCAGCTTTGCCATCAGCTTTTCGGGTTTTTGGGTTGGATGGGTTGTGTTTTCTGGCATTGACCAATAAGGTATAGTTATGTCATCCCAAAAGTTTGATGGAAATGTATCTCTAAAATTGCCATCTTTGGTTTCATACCAGTCTTTTGGATTGCCGTTTTCTTTATATGGAGCAATAACCTTTCTCCGTATTTTAACATCATCAACATTAAAAGTGTAATTTTTAGGTGAAAGTGTCGCAAACCATATATCCTCCATCGAGTTTTTCCAATTAGCAAGCGCCCCTCGCCCTTTTTCCCTTTGCCATGTTATCCTGTTTTGTATTACAAAATAGTCGCTTAAAACTGCTCCAATAACAAGGCTGGTTTTCCAATCAGCACAAACATAAATTGATGCGTGCGGTTTTAGTGACGGGACGGCTTTTTCTATCCATTCACGTGTGAACTTTATATATTCTTCATTGCTTGTTTGACGAAAAGGTGTCGAGCCATATTTTTTGTCAAGGTTATACGGAGGGTCTACTATTAGTAAATCTACTGTTTTTTGTGGCAAAGTTGGTAAGACTCCCATTGCATCGCCGTGAATAATTGTGTTTGATGTGTTTTTGTTACTACAATATGGAAGGCATTTTGTTAAATAACTTTGTTCTTCGTCTTTTAGTAATGATATTGTTTTATTTCGCGCTGATTTCATTGGTTTTTTCTCCTTTTCCCACGTTCTCACCCACCAGCCCTCATCTCGCCCCCGTCGACCTCCACCACATTCGCTTCGCCCAGCACCCCCATCTGTCGCAGGGCGTGATATTCGGTGTCAGCACAGGTGATGATTGTCTGCCCGCTGTCCACGTGACGCAAAATGTACTCCCGCCGTCCGCTGTCCAGCTCGGACAGCACATCGTCCAGTAGGTACACTGGGCGTTCCCCTGTCGCCTGGTGGGAGATTTCCCCCTCGGCGAATTTCAGGGCAATGGCAAGGCTTCGTTGCTGTCCTTGCGAGCCAAATCTGCGGGCGGAAAACTCGTTTAACGAGATTTCCACATCCTCTCGGTGGATTCCGTACAGACTTGCCCCCGCTCTCGCCTCCCGCTCAAGATTGGCGGTCAGCTGGCGGAAATACTCCTCTTTCGTTGCCCCACAGCGATATTCCACCGCGGGCTTTTCCCGCTCACCGGTCATGTCAGCGAAGATTTCCACAAGGCTTGTGGATAACTTCTCCACATATTCCACACGGCGCACCGCCACCTGTGCGGCAAGCTCGGCGAGCTTTTCGCTCCATATGTCGATAGTGGCGTCAAAAGCGGGGCGGTTGGTGAAATATTCCCCGAAAAGGCGGTTGCGCTGGGCAAGAGCGGCGTAATATTCCCGCAAATTCGCCATGTATATTCGGTCAATTTGGGAGATGGCAATGTCCAAAAACTGCCGCCGCTCGCTTGGGCCGTCGCGGATAATTGACAGATGCTCCGGGTAGAAAAAGACAGCACGCAAGTTGCCGATAAACTCGCTCATTTTGGGCAGAGGCACGGCATTTTTACTGCATTCTCGCCGCCCGTCACGTGTCCATGACAGCTTTAAGGTGTTGGTGCGGTGGGTGTCGGTGTACTTCACCTCCACGCTACCTCGCTCCTCCCCGTGGCGGATAAATTCCCGCTCACGACTACTGCGATGACTCCGCCCCCCGGCGCAGAGATATATGCCCTCAAGGGCGTTGGTCTTCCCCTGGGCGTTCTTGCCGTACAGCAGATTCAGTCCGGGTGAAAGGGTGAGTTGTGCGGTGGCAATATTGCGGAAGTTGGTGTAGGTGATTTCAGTGCAATGCATACTTAATCTTCGTCTGCAACAGCATACATTTCTTCGGTTGTTAATTGTGCTTGTTTCAGCTTTTCCACTAAAACTTCCAGCTCGTCTGATACTTTGCCTAGCATTTTGACGGTTGTTTCAAGTACATCAACTGTTGTTGCCATACGCCCCGCCATGTGAAAATACATTGATTTATAGTCAGGTTTCATTTTGTTCTCCATAATTTAATGTTTTTGAAAGGTGTGAAAAACTTTTTTCAAAAAGTTTCAGGGTGAAGAAAAACCCTGGAACACTTGGGGCGTTGCCCCAAACCCCACCAGAAAACTTTTTTCAAAAAGTTTTCTGGACTTTCAAAAAACCTTACTACAAAAGCATTTCATGCTTTTGCGTCAAGAAGTTTTTAGTCAAATTTTTTTCAAAAAATTTGTGCGGTGTGGGCGCACAGCCCACGGTCTTGACCTTTTTCTTCAGGTTGAAACTTTATTCAAAAAGTTTTCTGTTACCTTATCCTTTGTTTGCACTTCGTTCCCCCTACACTCCTTCTTTCATCCGCACAGGGAACACCATGTACAAAAATTTCTCTTGGATTTCCTCTTTTTGTGGAGCGGTTTCGGGGGTTTCTGTCGAGGTTTCGGGTTCAGTGGGGTCGCCATCTTCCGCGTCTGTTGGCGGTGTTGCATCTTCCACAGGAGTAATCAGCATACTTGTGCTTGGGGTTTGCATTGTCAGCTTCACCACTTCCCCTGTGGCGGCCTTTAGGGCATCTAACAAGAAGCGACAGTTAAAGCCGATTGTTATGTCATCCCCCTCTTTGTCCGCCGCAAGCTCGTCAAACATTGACGACGTGGTAGAGTTAGAGCTAACCACAAGCCCATTTTCCGTAAACTCGCACTTCACATAGCCAATTGCCATGCCAAGGCTTTTATCCTCTGTGATAAGGGTTGCACGTTCAAGAGATTTTATCAGCTCGGCACGGTCAACTGTCACCTCGATTTTGTAGTTTGTAGGGATAACTTTTTCATAGTCGATATACGCCTTGTCAATAAGGCGTGAGAAGAAGATATTATCATCAAACATAAAGATAACATGACGGCGGACATACACAATTTCCACGTCACTATAGTCATCCGGCGCGATTTTCATCAGTTCGGACAAGGTTCGCCCGGGAATGATAAATGACAGGTCAAACTCGTCTTCCGTGGTGGTTTTCGGGGTAATTTCTTTTTCACGAATGGCAAGACGATTTCGGTCGCACCCTACCAACTTTAGAGTGTTGCCCTTCACGTCAAAAAACGCACCGGTCAGTTCCGGCATTTGGTCGTTGTTGCCTACCGCATGGAACACTTGGTTCACTGCTCCGCGCAGGTCTTTCCCTGACAAAATAAAGCTCTGCTCCCCGGTCAGCTCCGGCATAGCGGGAAACTCCTCACCTGCAATGGCGGCTGTGGAGAATTCGCTTTTCCCACTTTTGATTTTTGCTGTGCCGCGGTCGTTGACAGTTATGGTAATGTCCCCTGTCATGGTGCGGATCATGCGGGACAGCTTGCCTGCATTGATAATCCAGCTACCCTGCTCCTGCACATCAGCTTCTACAGTTTTACGAAAGCCTTTTTCAAGGTCGTAAGAGGATAGTGTGCAATTAGCGTTATCATCAGTAGTAAACAAAATTCCTTCTATTGCGGCAATAGTGTTTTTGTTACTCACCGCACTCATTGCCATGCCCACCGCCTCAATAAGCAGGTCTTTGTCGAATGTTATTTTCATGTTTCCTCCGGTAAAAATGGTTTAGTCGGTTAAGGTCAAGGTCAAAGGACAAAGGTCAAGGTCGTGGGCTGTTCGCCCACACCCAACCAGTTTTTTGAAAAAAACTGGACTAAAAACTTTTTCTCACAAAAGCATTTCATGCTTTTATAGCAAGGTTTTTGAAAGTCCAGAAAACTTTTTGCAAAAAGTTTTCTGGTGGGGTTTGGGGCAACGCCCCATGGTGTTTTTTGCTATATAAGGTTTTGAAGGTGTTAGAAACTTCTGTTGAAATATGTAGCTTATATAAATCAATATATTATATCTAAAAGGCTTATTAGTAGTATTAGTATGCCCTGTTAGAACTGTTGATAACTGCTATACGCCTTGCGGCGCAAAAACAAAGTGCCATCGGTATTATGGATAAACTATAGACAAAGTATGTGGGAAATCTGTTGACTGCTGTGGACAAAAAACAAGCTAAAATTAAACCCAAGTTTTCCACAGATAAACTAACAGAAACTTATCCACATTTACTGTGGAAAAGAGAAGGGAAGAGAAAGGTCAAGGACATCAGAAACATATAATATAATATTTTGAAAAAAAGTCAGGTCGTGGGCTTTGCGCCCACACCGCACAAGTTTTTTGAAAAAAACTTGACTAAAAATTTTTCTTCAGACTGTTTATCTAAAGTTTTTGTGGGTTGTAGGGGGTTTTTTCAAAAACCGCCCTACGCTTTTGACCTTGTCCCTTGACCTTGACTTTGTCCTTGTCATTTAACCTTAATTCTTAACTGCCCTCTCTGATTTCCATTATAAGAGCGTTCACTTCCATTTCAATGGACGGGTTCGATTCTATTGCCTTTTCAATTACATTGAGAGATGACATGACTGTGGAATGGTCACGACCGAACGCCTTGCCGATTGCCGGCAGGGACATATCAATTACAGAACGGACAATGTAGATTGCAACATGGCGGGCGTTGGATATGTCTTTTGCTCGCTTGCGACTTTTAATGTCATCAACAGCAACAGAATACTTTTCCGCTACCTTGGTGATGATTTTTTCGATTGTCACCGCTATTGGCTCGTTACCAATAAGTAGGTCGGTGGTACATTCTTTTGCAAGGGCAACAGAGATAGTATGCTCGCCAAGAAAACTTTTCGCACCAATACGCTTTATCGCTCCCTCAAGCTGGCGTATGTTGCTTTTAAGGTTTTCCGCAAGGTATGTGAGAACATCGTTTGGCAGGGTAACGCCAATTGCCGCCGCCTTGTTTTTCATGATAGCAATACGAAGCTCGAAGTCGGGAATTTGCACATCAGCGATAACGCCGCTTTCGAAACGGGAGCGGAGGCGGTTCTCTAAGGTTTTCATGTCACGGGGAGGGCGGTCAGACGCAAGAACAATTTGCTTGCCGGCATCGTGAAAAGCGTTGAAAGTGTGGAAAATTTCTTCTTGGACACTTTCTTTCCCTGCGATGAACTGAATATCATCAATAAGAATCATGTCAACGGCACGATATTTTTGTCTGAAAACATGAGAATTGCGAAGAGCAAAACTCTCGATTAGTTGATTAGTGAACTCTTCTCCCTTAATATAGATGACACTTGCCTGTGGCATACGCGCTTTTGTTTGGTTCATAATAGCGTACAGCAGATGAGTCTTGCCTAACCCGCTTGCACCATAAATGAAGAGAGGGTTGTACACGCTTACAGTGCTTTTCGCCACGGCGGTGGCAGCAGAAAATGCGAACTTGTTACTGTCACCAACGATGAAATTGTCGAAAGTGTAACCTGCACTGGCAAGAATAGAGTTGTCGTGACTGGAAATGACAGCAGGTGGCGGCTCTTCCGGCGGGTCGGGGGTTGTCACAGGGAAAGAGGTGGCAGGACTGTGTTCAGTGGAGCGAATGTAAACATCAATAGAACCAATGACCTCGGAAAAGATTTCCCGCAGATTTTTCAGATATTTTTTTTCAATAAAATCTTTTTTCAGGTTACTGTCAACGCCAATGATGGCTTGTTCGGTGTCAAGGAAAAGCAAAGATGCCTCGGCAAACCAAATGTTGTATACCGAGGTGGGGTTTTGTTCTTTTAATTTGTCTTGGACAAAAGTCCAAATTTGATTTTGTTCGCTCATTGTTTTTGTCGTTTAATAGGAGAATTTAAGTAGTATGGTGAAAGATTTTTCTTCCTTATATATTATATCATAGTTACTGGAAAAATGCAAGACTTTTTTTGGTGAGAGGGAAATATTTTTAATCTTTGTAGAAATCGAAAAACCACTCTTTGTTAGAGTGGTTTCAGACTGAAGAAAAAGGTCAAGGTCGTGGGCTTTCCGCCCACACCCGACCACCTTTTTGTAAAAAGGTGGAACAAAAACTTTAGTATAAACGCATTTCATGCTTTTAAGAAAAAAGTTTTTGTGGGTTGTAGGGGGTTTTTTCAAAAACCGCCCTACGCCCTTGACCTATCCCTTGACCTTGCTCTTGACCTTAATTCTTCATTGCCTCTGCCCTATCCCCAGCTTTCCCCAATGCTAACATCAACAAGCAGGGGTACAGCCAGCCCCTCTCCTGCCTGCTCCATTTCACGGCGAAGGATTTCAGCGACGGCGTCGGCATCCTTGGCGGCACAATCAACGATAAGTTCGTCATGTACCTGCATCACGAGAAATGCGTCCAGATTTGCGGTGGCAAGCTGCCGCTCAACTGCAATCATTGCCGCCTTGATAATATCCGCCGCACTGCCCTGTAATGGACTGTTCTTGGCTATCCGCTCCCCAAGGTTACGGATAGTCGCCTTTTTGCTGGTTAGCTCTGGAATATACCGCCTGCGCCCCATCAGGGTGGACACATATCCCCGCTCCGTCCCCTCGGCGATAGTTTGCTCCATGTACGCGGCAATTTTCGGGTAGCTTTCCATATAGCCTTGGATAAACTTCGCCGCCTCTTTCCGCGTAATACCAAGGTCGGTGGCAAGCCCAAAGTCCCCCATGCCGTAGATAATGCCAAAGTTCACCGCCTTTGCCCGCTTGCGCATATCCTCGGTGACAAAAGGCAGGGGGGTGTCGAACACCAGAGAGGCGGTCAGGGTGTGAATGTCCACCCCCTCGGCGAAAGCGGAAAGCATATTCTCGTCACCGCACAAATGGGCAAGCAAACGAAGCTCAATCTGGGAGTAGTCGGCACAAATCAGCACTCTTCCCGTGTCACGAGGAACAAAATATCGGCGAAGTTGTCGCCCTGCCTCTGTGCGGACGGGAATGTTCTGTAGGTTCGGCTCAACGCTGGACAGTCGCCCGGTGGCTGTACCGGTCTGTTTGAATGTGGTATGCACCAGCCCCGCCGAGGTGACAGCAGAAAGCAACCCCTCGCAGTAGGTGGAGTGGAGCTTTGCAAGGTGGCGGTATTCGAGAATACAGGGGATTATTGGGTGATACGGGGCAAGTTTTTGCAGGGTTTCAGCGTCTGTGGACGCCCCTGTCTTTGTTTTTTTCAGAGGCGGCAAGCCAAGTCTGCCGTACAGAATTTCCCCAAGCTGTTTTGGGGAGTTTAGGTTGAACTCCTCCCCTGCAAGAGCGTGAACTTCCGATTGGAGGGCGGTCAGCTTGCCTGCCAGCTCGACCCCATAGGCACGCAAGCCTGCTGAATCAAGGGCGAACCCTGCGTGTTCCATGCGGGCAAGGGTTTTTGCTGCAGGGATTTCTAATTCCATGGCGAGGGGGTTATCTTCGTCAAGCATTCTGTCTTTGTAGTAGGTGAACAAGTCGTACAAAACCGCCACGTCATCTTCTCCGTCCATGGACTGCCCTGCAACAGAAGCAACATTTGCAGGGGAATATTCTCCATTCGCTACGGCGGAAAGGGCGTAAGCCGTCAGTTTAATGTCGAACATATCAACCAGGCTTATTTCTACTCCTGAAGCAAGCAATCTGCGGTAAAATGGCTTGCTGTCAAAGGTGCAAACCGCACCTTGCCACAGGGGTGCAAGCTCCCCCAGGTCGGTGTATTCGGCACAAAGCACACCATCGTCAGTCAAAATTGTGATGGTGGTATCTTCGAGATGAAAGAAGAGAGGGGCGTTAGATTTGGCGGCGATAAGCTGGTCAAGGCTGACCTCCCTCACCGCTTGCTTTTTAGGAGCGGTAACGTCCATTCGCTTTAGCAACGAGGTGAAGTTCAGCTCTCGCAGAAGGGCGGGGAGGGCTTCGCCGTGGGGTTGCAGGGCAATGTCTGCAAGCTCAAAGCCGAGTGGCACGTCGCACATAATCCGCCCAAGCTCCAATGACAGGTAGGCATCATCTCGCCCCCCCTCTAACTTAGCACGCAACCCTGCGGAAATGCCTTTGTCGTCGAGATTTGCGTACACTCCATCAAGGTCGCCGTACTGGGAGATTAGCTTCAGGGCAGTCTTTTCGCCCACGCCCGCCACACCCGGTATGTTGTCCGACGCATCTCCCATCAGGGCTTTCACGGACAGTAGCTGGGCGGGGGTGACGCCGTATTTTGCGGTGACGTCAGCGGGGGTCATGGTGGCGGTGTCCCCTTTGCTGATGAGCATGGCGGAGACGCCTTCGCTCACTAATTGCAGCCCATCACGATCACCGGACAGGATAAAGGCGTGACCGCCTTCGCTTGCCGCGCGGGTGGCGAGAGTGCCCATGATGTCGTCTGCCTCATAGCCCTCTAACTCCACCACAGCAATGCCCATGGCACGGAGGACCTCTTTTGCCAGAGGCATTTGCTCTCGCAGTTCGTCGGGCATTTTACTGCGGGTGGCTTTGTAATCCTGGTATGCACGGTGGCGGTGGGTGGGGGCAGACAGGTCAAAGCAGGCGGCGACAAAGTGAAAATCACCCTGCTCCAAAATGGGAAGCAGGGTGCCAAGCATGCCGTATACTGCGTTAGTATGCCGCCCGTCCGCCGCCGTTAGGGGCGGAATACCGTAGAACGAGCGGTTTAAGATGTTGTTTGTGTCGATTAGTAGAGTTTTTTTCATTTGGTTAATTCTGCTATTCTTTTTACTCCCGTAACAAAAAATCCAAAACTACTGGAAGTGTTGTTGTCAATATCCATATGGGGAGCGATTTTTCTTGCACCGCTTATTGCATTGTAATTCGAGACATGTTTTCGCAGTTCAAGTTTGGCGTTATGTATGTTATCAACGACTCGATATTTGCTTTTATTTCTTAATTTCATTAAGTTTGGGCTGTCATAAGCTGTTGATACAGCATTAAGGTCACCAAAGTACCAAGATTCTAACTCTTTGCAAACAATTCTAACGAGGACTTGTTTATTAGTATCCTTACATAAATCCAACAATCTCTGTTTTAATTTTTTGCAATCGTGACTATCCTGGTCATGTACGACAACAAATTTCACATTTGGATCATTTCTAATTTTAAGTGTACGAGGTATAGACTTTTGCAAGTCGCTTTTGCCTTCGTGAGGGATAGTTTCAAAATCTATATTCGGTATTATTTTTGGCAACAAAACGTCTAACAACACTTTCATCGAGGGTTCTTCAAGTAAAAATACTAATTTCATAATTTTATGCATCCCCAATCAAATTTTTTGCTTCTTTAAGCAAATCTCCTCTTTTCCATAGATAACCTAACAGCTCACCTTCATCAATAAAAGCTTTTATTTGAGGTGAATTTTTCATACGAACAATTTTTGTATAGCCATTTTCTTTAATTAAACAGAATAATTCGTCCAATTCAACCGAATTAAGAAAATCTGGTGAATGTGTGGATATGAAAACTTGCCCTCCTACCTGTGTTTGCGAATATTCCCGAAATTCTTCGGTCAGTTCCATTAAAAGTTCAGGGTATAGTTGGTTTTCAGGTTCTTCGACACACAATAAAGCATGGCGATTTGGCTCGTTTAATAAAACAAGATATGAAAACATTTTAATCGTGCCGTCTGAAACAAATCTTGCGGAAAATGGATTTTTGAAGCGACCATCTTGGAACTTTAGCACTATATTACCATCTTCCATTTGTTTCGCTTCGACAGCGGAAACGCCTGGTATTCGCTGCTTCATCTTTTCCAAAATACTAACGAACATTTTTTGATGATGTTCGTAGATGTATTTGGTAACATGAGCAAGATTGTCACCAGTTTTCGATAAAGTTTCGCTATATTCTCCGCTTTGCCTTCTTGCTTCGTTAATATGAAAATCAGAAACGTGCCAGTCTTCAATTAGTTTTCTAAAAGCAGAGATAACAAAAAACTCTTCAAATTGGCCAAGTCCTTTAATAGCAAGAATATCAGGTTTTGATAGTTTTTGGTGGACTCTGTTTGCGTTTTTCAAGTCATCTTTGGTTTTTAATTCGCCTTGTGCAGCACGACCTTCGCCGTTTTTGAAGTCAAGAATGTTATAAAGCGCGCCTGATTGCCCTCGGCGCATTTTCATTACTTCTCTTTCAATGACAGGTAAGCCATTTTTTTTGCCAATTTCTAATTCGTACGTGACTTTAGGGTCTTTGGGATTGGGGCGGAATTTAATTTCAAATTTAATGGTGCCGCTTTGTTCTCTTGAAATAACCTCATCAAAGCCACCACGTCTATTTATTGCATTGCTTACATTTGTGCTAAGACAATCATGCAAAAAACCAAAAATGTCAAAAAAGGTTGATTTTCCAACGCCGTTTTGACCCATAAACACAGCCATGTTTGGAATGTCTTCAACTTCAACTTTTTGGAATACTTTGAAGTTTTCCACAGAGATTTTTTCGATTTTCATAGTTACCTCTCAATAAAATAGTGATTTTCCCCCTACCGCCCCTCGGGAACATAAAGAAAATTTTCCAGCACTCCAAGAAACCATGGTAACAACTGTACCACGCCAATTGCCATTACGAAAAAAACAACGACAACAAGCAAAAAGCTCCAGATAGAGCTGCCTTTTTTCTCGAATCGCACTTGGGCGCGATGTTTCAAGTCCTCGGGGATATAAAACTTTCCGTTGGCAAGGTTTACGCTACTGCGAACGACAGGGCGTGGCAAGCCGTCGTCGTCCAAAACAAGTTCGTCTTCGGCTTCAAAGATGATGCTGGATAGTGCGGTTTTGCCGCGCAAGTGGCGGCGGATACCGTATTTTTTGCCATATCCAAGTTCTTCAAGAGTTTTGGCGGTTTCGGGAGAGGTGGCATTTTCGGCAATAATAGAGCGGACGAACCGCCCCACCACATTTTTTTGATACAGAGCAACAGCAGAGGCAATTACAATACCGATATATATCCCCCACACAATCATGGCGGCGGTGGTATCAATACTGCCTGTGCCAAAGCCAAAATATTCAATCAAAAGGTCAAAAAAATGTGCCATGAAAACCTCCTTTGATAATTAAGAATTAAGAATGAAAAATGAAGAATTGATGTAAATTTGCTACGCAAATAGTTTTATTGAAAAGGACACATTTCTATCATAAAATCTTAATTCTTCTTCTGCATTTTTAATTCTTAATTCCTCTGCCTTATTCCGTTTCTTCTACAGCATAATCGTTGGTATATTCGCCGTCGTTTTCAGGAGGGGCTTCAGGTGGCGATGTGCCCGGAGGAGTGCCACAGCGACGAATCAAGCCGTCTTCAAAATATCCTGTGTATGTTCGTCCGCTTGGCCAGGTGTATGTGCCACTGCCGTGCATACGATTGTTGTAAAACTCCCCTTCAAACATAGCACCGGAGCCACCCCACATATATATGCCCCAGCCGGTGCGGACATCATTGTAAAATGCACCCACATAGCGGTCAAAAATGGGTTCTCCTGTTTCTTGGTTGTGTCCGCGAAAGATATACAAAATGCCGTCGTTTTCTCTTGCTTCGCCGTTCACATAATAACGTGTGTGCATACGGTTGCGGTAGAAAGGACCCTCGTATCGTGAGCCGTTCTCGAAGAAATAGCGTCCCATCCCGTGGCGATAGCCATTGTAAAAGTTGCCCTCAAAGCGACTTTGCGGAGCGTCATCGGCGGCAGTAGCCCATGTGTAGGTGCAACCGCAGTCAAGTCTGCCAATATGTTGCGGCGGACAGTGTGGCACACCATTAAGGAAATAGCCCTCGAAAACATCTCCGTTAAGGAAGATATAACGCCCGCGTCCGTTTGGCTGATTATTTCGGAAATATCCAATGAACACATCACCATTGCTAAGCTCTAATCGACCTTCCCCTGTCCGTTGAAAGTCCACAATTTGCCCGGTAAAAACGCTTCCGTCGTTAAATTCGATACGCTGCTCTCCGGTAGTTAGCAGAGACACCGAGCCACGCAAGCCGTTTGGCATATGAAGTGTGCCTGTTAGTAGTTGCCCATCACGATTTTGTCGTCCGAAAAAGGTAACGGTGTGCCGCTCCCCTGTTGCTAAATCGGTGACAGGGTGGCGGGAGTAGCTAAAACCAAGAACAGTAAACGCCAACAAAACGGCTATTAGCAACGCAAAAATCACCATGACAGTAATTGTCACAGTTTTGCGAATGCGCGTTTGGGCAAGCTCTTTGCGTCGGTTTCTTTTGCGACGAGGAGGAGGGGCGCCAATGTTGCCGTTTGGTTGCTGTTGCACTCTTTGGGCAGGAGGGCGAGCGGAAGGTTGACTGCTTTGTTCCGCGGTGGGACGCTGATTTTCCTGTTGAGGTGCAGGTTTTTTCTGTCCAACATCTCCGGGATTGCGAGATGCACGTGCAGGACGCTTGTTGTTATTGTTGTTTTCGTTCATATGGACTCCTGTTGAAATGAAGAATTAGGGTAGAATGAAGAATTAAAAATGAAAAATGAAGAATTAAGGTAGATTTGCTTCGCAAATCGATGACTGAAGAAAAAGGTCAAGGTCAAAAGAAAAGGAGGGTGACCGTGGGACGCCGTCCCACACCCTGCCGCTTTTTGTAAAAAGCGGGCAAAAACTTCTTAACGCAAAAGCATTTCATGCTTTTGTAACAAAGTTTTTGAGGTTCTTAGGAACTTTTTTCAAAGCCCTTGTGAGCGCCGAAGGTTGCGGCATTGGCGGCTTGCGAATTTGTGCTCCC
>WQSD01000004.1 GCA_009788105.1 Oscillospiraceae bacterium
GGATGATTATATTGCAAAGCCCTTCGGGATTATGGAGCTTGCAGCACGAGTTCGCTCGATGTTTCGCCGTGTTGACAAAACTTTTGAAGACGATGGAGATTTTATCTCTATTTCCGACCTTGTTGTGGACAATCTTACACGAGAGGTTCGCCGTGACGGGCGTGTAGTGGACCTAACCTACAAAGAGTATGAATTGCTTGGATTACTTGTTCGCGAACGTGGGAGAATTGTTCCACGGGACGAACTGCTTAACATCGTTTGGGGGTTCGATTTTGTAGGAGAAACCCGCACCCTTGATACTCATATACGAACATTGCGACAAAAATTAGGGGACGATGCAGACAACCCACGATATATCAAAACAATCCGCAACGTTGGCTATCGCTTTATTGGGAAAGATGAAATATAAAAATTGCCGAAGATTTTTTCTATCTGCTACACTTGCTGTGTACATCATTATTCTTCTGCGACTAACAGTTTTCCGCTTCACTACAATTGACGAAAGAAGTATAAATCTCTCTCTTTTTTCTGACTTAATTCAAGTATACCAAAATCACGGCTTTTGGCGGTTTTTTTGGCTTTTTGGTGGAAATATCGGTTGGTTTGTTCCCTTTGGATTTCTGTTACCGCAACTTAAAAAGCTCAGTTTCGCCAAAACCTTGCTTTGCGGCTTTTTATTCTCCCTTTCAATCGAAACAATCCAGTTTATTTTTCGCATAGGGTTCGCCGAATTGGACGACCTTATCCTAAACACCACCGGAGTGGCAATAGGATATGCCCTCTTGCTTTTTGCAAACAAAATCATGCCGAAATTAAATCTTATTAAGAGAGCCAGCAATGACTAAAACCGCATTTATCGCCATTGTGGGGCGTGCCAACGTTGGCAAATCCACCTTGCTCAACGCCCTGCTGGGTGAGAAAATATCTATTATATCGAAAAAGCCCCAAACAACCCGCAACCGCATTACCGGAATTCTAACCCGTGGGGACGAGCAGTTCGTCTTTCTTGACACCCCGGGTATGCACACCCCCAAAAACAAACTTGGCACACACATGGTCAAGGCGGTTCGGGGTGCTATCGCCAGCGTAGATGCGGCAATTTTGGTGGCAGAGGCTGATCACCTCCCCGGCGACATCGAAAAAAACCTCCTCGCCCGCCTTGGACAAGCAAAGTTGCCGGTTATCCTTGCCCTAAACAAGACGGACAAAAGCTCCCCCGAGCGTATCGGCGAAGTTATCGGAGCATACAGCGGGCTGTGCGACTTTGCCTCTGTCATACCCATGTGCGCCCTAAAGGGCAAAGGCGTGGACATTGTACTGGCAGAATCGGCGGCATTCATGCGCCCCGAGGGCTGGTTCTTCCCGGAAGATGCCCTCACCGACCAACCGGAGCGACAAATCGCCGCGGAAATCATCCGTGAAAAGCTCCTCCGCCTGTTGGACGAAGAGCTACCCCACGGGGTTGCGGTGCTTATCGAAGAATTCCGCGAAAACAAAGACGCATCCCTATTTATCCGTGCAGAAATCTTTTGCGAGCGGGAAAGCCACAAGGGTATGGTCATTGGCAAGGGAGGGGCTGTGCTGAAAAAAGTCGGCTCATACGCCCGCGAGGACCTTGAAGCCTTTTTCGGCGTGAAAGTTTTTGTTGACCTCTGGGTCAAAGTGAAAGAGAACTGGCGTGACAACGACTTTATGATTAACAGCTTTGGACTTGATGATAAGGGAACATAAAATATCAAAGTCGTGGGCTATGCGCCCACACCGCACCACCTTTTTGAAAAAAGGTGGAACAAAAACTTTTTAATACACAAAAACGCAAGATGTTCTTGTGAAAAGGTTTTTGAGATTCAAGATATATCAAACTGAAAACCCACACATATATTGCAAATCGCAGTATATGTGTGGGTTTGTTTTTGTATCAGTCCTGCTTTTTCACCATCTCGCCTTCAGGAATTCGAGTATAGCAAATTGGCCGTTAAACAGTGGGGCTATCTGGCGTGCTTTGGGGCAAATCCTCCGCCGATGCCCCGGAGTGCACCGAATTCTTCGGACTGCTGCCACCACTTGGTCTGTTTCCGGTGTTTTTAGGGCCTCTACCATTGCCTTGAGGTTTCTCAGGCAAATACCCTTTAACAACAGCGGCAAAGAACCCAACAGCAATTCCGCCAAGCAACGGCAGTAAAACAGCTATTCCAAGCCTCATCATGTTAATACTGCCCGCCGATTGAGTAAAAGATGGAGTAGTAGACAACAAAGAGTTTTGCACTATCTCCTGTGTTTGTTGCACATAATAGTTGCTAATTATTCTATTAACGGTTTCAATGTAATTAGCTAATCTTTGAACCGATTCAAGAAGTACCGTTTCAGCGGCTGCCGAGTCAGTACGCATAGTTGCCTCCACTGTGCCAAGCCGCCCAATATTGCGCTCGTGTTGGGCAATTTCTCTTCCTATAGCAGTCGCCTCATATATAAGCTCTCTGGAAGTATTAAGGATTTCCACAGTGTCTAAAACAATCACACCCTCAGCAGAGTTTTGCTGGAACGCCTCAAGCAGTTCGTTGTATAATGTTATTCTTTCCAAAAGTATATCGCGGTTAATCTGCAATGTTTCTATTACAAAAGAAGAATTGGCTCTAAAACTATCAATATTACGAACATACATCCCTGTGGAAGTTCGCCAATGCCACAAACTCATTTCAGTGCGAAAATTTCGTATCTGAGCGATTAAATCAGTAAAATTGTTGCCACAATCAGATACAAAAAAAATGGAAGTTTCGTTTAGGGGCTGTAAGTGCCGTTCTATCATATAAAGATGGTTGTACAATCTTCTAAAATTTTCTTGAAAGCTATGTTCGTCCAAGTGAATAAGCTCGTTTGCAAAAGCAGCCCATTCATTAAGTCGCTGTCCATAAAGAAAACCCGCATTTTCGTTGTTTAGGTATTCAGAATTTATATGATTCTGAATTGAATTCGATAATGCATCAAGAAACGCTATGCTTGAATCATTTCTAACAAAAATGTTTGTGTCTGGATTAATCTCTATTCTAAATGATAGTGGCGTTGCAATTTCAGTTTCTCCGTCACTCGCAGGCGGAAGAATACGTGTAATAGTAATATTGTTAATGGCATCGGGAACAGTTATATTATTAAGTCCAACCTCATCTAAAGCGGCTCTCCACAAACCAATAGTAAAAAAGATTTGTTCATTAAATTCTTCGCCATTAGGAAGATAATTATTTTCCGCACCGGGATAATTCATGGTTATTATTATATAACCTCCATTGTCTGCCGGTCGCACCAACAACTGCATTGCTCCAAAAAGCAACGCAAAAACAAGACCTATAAAGCAACAAAAGAAAAACACCTTTCTTCCCTTATAAACGGTCATCACCATGTTCTGCATTGATAGACTGTCACCATCACCATTTTCCGGCATTTTAAGATTCAGATAAATCTCACTGTTTTTGTTTTCTGTCATAATTTTTTCTCCTTTTTTTTGACTTCGTTCGGGCATACCTGTTCAATCACAGATACAACACTCACAACTTGTCTAATTTTTCTTAATTTTTGACTTTACCGTGCCAAAAACACGGTCTGTCATTTCAACAAACAAATCTGCTTTTAATAAATACAGTATAAGTGCATATACCCCCAGCGAAACTACAGAAGCAGCTGCAAAGAAAATCAGCAACGGAAGTCTGTCGCGCAATAGCTCAAACAGCAGTAAAACTGGAACCATCGCAGTACATGCAATCACACATTTTCCAATGTTTTTCGCAAGAGCCAACCCACCAAACGCTCCAAACTTACGGCGGAATAATGCAAATGACACAAAAAACCCAACAGCTGAAGCCACAGTGGTTGCCAAAGCCAGCCCGGCGGCTTCCATATACCTTACAAGCACAATGTTCAGTCCTATATTAAACACCACGGACACAATACCGGAAATTAGCGGCGTTTTCGTGTCTTTGATACTAAAAAACGCGTTGTTAAGCAAAGTAGTGCAACTAATAAAAAGCATTGAAGCTGCCATAAAGAAAAATATATTCCCAGTAAGTAACGTTTCAGCGGCACCAAACTCTCCACGTTCATAAACTATCCGAGTAATATCCATTGGGAAAAACATACTAATCATAACAATTGGCATAAAAGCAAAAGCCAGCATTTTAACAAACCGAACAGCGGTGGCTTTTAGCTGGTCAAACTCTTTGTTTGCGGCTTGTTTTGCAAGTAGTGGGAAAACAACTGCCCAAACCGCTGCCGCAATCACGCCAACAGGCAAATCTCGCAACCGCTGAGCAAAATTTATAGCAGTTATACTCCCCTCCGGCAACCCGGACGCAAGTATTCTATCTATAATAATGTTAATATCCCATATGCCAACACTTAAATATATGGGCAAACTTAACTTTACTACTTCGCCAAAATCACCATTACGAAAGCTGAAAATTCTTGCAAACTTAAACACTTTTCTTGCTGATATTATCAGCATCAATGCCTGAACTACAAGAAAAAGAATGTAGCTAATAACAAGAGCATAAATTCCAAGCTGACCTGTTAAAAAAATAACAAAAAATATCGTAAACAAGGAAAATGGGAACTGTGCCACAACCGTAATAGTGAATTTTTGATATATTTGCAGTATGGCTGTTAAAAAGTTTGATATGTTAAACGCAACAGTGAAAACCAACATTATTCTGACTATAATCACTGTCAAAGCAAACGCACTTTCGTCAAAACTTGGGGCGAATATACGCACCAATGTTGGCGCGAAAACTATACCCAAAATTGACACAACCAAATACAAAAACGAGAAAATCCAAAGAATATTGCTTGCAAATATGTCTGCGTGTTCTTTTGACACCTCTTCTTTTTTGTGGTTGTACATCGGGATAATTACCGTGGCAACCCCTGCCGAGATTATCATGGTGACAACAAAAGCAATGCTTATTGCCATGTTGAACGCATCTGTTTGATACGTTGCTCCAAAAGAGTGCGCTATTACCATTTCACGCACAAAGCCTAGTAATCTTGTAACAAGCATCAGTACAGTTACCAAAGACAATGCTTTAGTTGTAGTTTTCACAGCCATTTACTCTTCCGTTACTTTTTGTTTTTTTGCACAAATTCCCACGCATCGCGGCACATTTGCTCAAGACCAAGCTGTGCTTTCCATCCCAATTCTCGCTCAGCTTTGCGCGGCTCTGACCAGCATTCAGCAGCATCTCCCTGTCGTCGAGATGCAATTTGATATGGGATGTTCACATTGTTGACCCGCCCAAACGCCTCTATCATCTCAAGAACCGAATATCCGTTACCTGTACCAAGATTATACGCCTCCACGCCCTGTTTCATACAGTTCAGTGCAGCAACATGTCCCTTTGCAAGGTCAACCACGTGAATATAGTCACGAATACACGTGCCGTCGCGGGTAGGGTAGTCATTGCCGAAAACCTTCAGCTCGGCTATTTTACCCGATGCCGCCTGCATAATCACCGGCATAAGATTGTTCGGAATGCCATTGGGGTCCTCTCCAAGTTTGCCGCTTTCATGCGCACCTACCGGGTTGAAGTATCGCAAAAGCGAGAAGCACCACTCGCTGTCAGAAGCACTTAAATCCCTGCAAATATCCTCGATAACCAGCTTGGTTCGCCCATATGGATTTATCACACCAAGACGAGCCTCTTCGGTAATCGGGGCAGTTTCGGGAATACCATATACAGTCGCCGACGAGCTGAAAATCATGCTCTTGCAGCCATGTTTTTTCATCACTTCAAGCAGAACTATCGTCCCATAAACATTGTTGTGATAATACATAAGCGGCTGAGCCACGCTTTCCGCAACCGCCTTATACCCGGCAAAATGGATAACGCAAGATATATCGTTCTCGGCAAAAATTCGCTCTAACAAATTTGCGTCACATATATCGCCTTCATAAAACTTTAGAGACTTGCCCGAAAGCTGTTGCACAATATCAATAGCCTTGGGCTTTGAATTTGCGAAGTTGTCCACGACGACAATTTCGTGTCCCCCGTTTAATAATTCAACGCATGTATGTGAGCCGATGAAACCGGCTCCGCCGGTGATAAGAATTGTTTTATTTTTGAACATGATTATCTCCCTATACCAATTCGTTATACTTTATGCTTGCCAAAAAAATGTGAATGGAACTATTCCCGAAACATCATTAACCAACCCATGTACAAATAGCACCCCAAAAACCGCAATCGTCAAAAGCATTGTTGCCAAACGCACATACTTACACTTAATAGAATTTATAATGTTAGGAATAAATAGCGTTAAAAAAAATGTGTAATAAAATCCTGCTCGAACAAACAAAGAAAAATTCAAAGTGACTACCTGTATAACAACTGTTAGAAAAATTAAATTATATATTACTACAAAATGCTTGTTCTCTAATAGTGCATGTCTTTTAAATAATAATCCACCAATCAATATTCCTAACAAAATCATTAACAATGTATAGCCTTGTCCGCTTACAAGGTACTCGGTATATCGACCATCAAGATAAAGTTCGACTAAAATTACTATTATATAGTTACTAAAAAGAAAAGCTGTTACTATAATAAAGACATATTTTATATAGTTTTTTGAATTTATTTTATGATGTGCAAAAAAATACATAGGAATGCAAACCACAGCTGTTAAATGAAATGACGCAGCGAACATGACGCATAGCAAAAATTTACCTATTTTTTTCTCCTCTGCATACTTCAGTGCAATTGCTATTATAGCCATCGCAATTATCTGTCTTAGCAAGTTCATTGTAGCGGCAAAAAAACCAAGTCCCAAAAAGATTATTACGCTAAGCCAAAGCATTTTAGATTTTTTATAAAAAACACAGAAGAAAATTATTAATGGAATAAAGCTGGTCACGAGCAAATATATTTGGAAATTATTGGTGAAACGCGAAATTAAAAAATTCAAAGCATAAAAACTTATATCTTGCCACCCATAACGTGATATTACATCACCGAAATTATTAAACAACAGTGCTTCACGAAAAAAGTAGTCATACCAATATAAATCGATACCTACCGACTGCGCTCTTAACGCAGCAAGAGTAAACAAAAGCATGAATAAAACTATTGCAACCGTTTTTTTAGAAGCGGTATGTCTTATATCAACATCAGCAATCCCAATGTTTTGTAATTTTGTGTGAAAAAACGATGGCCTTTTTTCAACAAAACTGCACATCAAAATTACAAAAAATAGTAAAAAATAAATACCCATGAGCTTCCTATTTCGTATATATATTTGACAAATGTGAAACAACTTCGCCTATGTCAAAACCGGCGACTTTGATTTTTTCACGCATATCCTCGCGAGTGTAACGGTCTATGCGCATGATTTTGCTTGCCCACACCAGCGACGGCTCGTCGAGGGAAATAAATTCTATGTGCTCGCTGATTTTGCACTCGGTTGTTACTACATCTGAAACAACAGATTTTAGTCCGTTAGCCTGTGTTTCAATTAAAGTTACAGGCAACCCTTCGAACAATGACGGCAAAACAAACACATCCATAGCACACATCAATTCAGGTATGTCAGAACGTACGCCTGTGAATATCACACTATCTTTCAATTCCAAGTTTTCCACTTTATACTTGATTTCTTTGTAAAGGGACCCGCCACCCACCAGTATTAAAATAGCATTATGGTTTTGTTTGTAAATTTCGTTAAAAATATCAATTAAAAAACTGTGGTTTTTTTGAGTTTCAAATCTGCCTATATGTCCAACAACAAATTTGTTAGATATGCCAAATTCGTTGCGAGTTTTATCTCGTTTTTTTGAATCAAAGGCAAATTCAGAAACATTTATTCCATTATTTATAATTTGTATTTCTTTTTCTGGAATATACTTGCCAAATAGATTTTTTCCTGCGGCTTTTGAGCAGGCAAAATAGTGTGTAGCATATTTTCTGATTTTGGATTTATATATAATATTAAATAAGTTGTCGCTAAAATCACCGTTAGATTTACTGTTGTGGCTGTGGAAAATAATCTTTTTAACATTATTTTTTTTTGCATAAATAAGTGTTGATATTGCCGCGCAGCTGCTTGCGTGCTGGTGCACAATATGATATTGTTTATTGTTTTTGAAAAAGGAATCGATAAATTTGCAATGTTTTAGGTAGTTGGGGGTTCTTCGGGGCATTCTATGAATTATGCCACCAAGCGAGAGAATTTCATCTTCAAAATCGCACTTTGTCGGATCGCTAATGAGAAAGTCAAACTGCAATTTTGAGCGGTCAATTTCGCGATAAACATTCATTATGAATGTCTCTGCTCCACCTCTGTTCATGCTTCCGATAACATGTAGAACTCTCACGATTTCGTTCATATCAAACTCCTGAATAAATTTTTTCAAGACATTCTGTTGTAGCTTGCACATCAAATCCCGCTTGTGCTACTTTTTCAGAAAAATAGCGGCGAGACAAGTTTTTATGCTTGCCAGATAAAACAATATCAGTCCAAAAAGGTGGAGGACTTGAAAGTGATACAAATTCTACAAGCTCACTAATTTCCACTTCGTTAGTTATTGTGTCCGAAATAACACAGGTCAATCCACTTGTTTGTGCTTCGACCATAGTGACCGGAAACCCCTCCCACAGCGACGGAAAGACAAACACATCCATCGCACACAGCAGTTCGGGTATGTCTGTGCGAATCCCTGCAAATATCACGCTGTCCATCAAGCCCAGTGACCGCACTTTTTCCTCAATCTCGCCACGAAGTTGTCCGCCGCCTACTAAAAGTAGAACTGCGTCACTATTTTTCCTGCTAATTTCAGCGAAAATATCAATCAAAAAGGTATGATTTTTCGGTGTGCTAAAGTTACCAACGTGACCAACCACAAACTTGTCATCCAGCCCAAATTCGCTTCTTGTTTTAGCACGCGAAGTTTCGTTGAACGCAAACTTTTGCACGTCTATGGCATTTTTTATAATATGAAAATTAGAATTTGTGTGGTAATCTGCGCCGTAACACCATTCAGCGGCAGGTTTTGAGCAAGCGAACAGATAGTCGGCGTGGTTTTTGGCACGGCGTTCAAGCATACTTTTGGCTTTCGCTCCAACACCGCTCCCCAAAGATGCCGTACTGTGAATATGCGAAATAGTCGTTTTATTAAACTTTTTGGCAATTTTCAAGTAAATAGCCGCCGTGCTTGTAATGTGACCGTGAATAATTTTGTGTTCCGGGTGATTTGCGAAAAAGTTTTTCCACGCCTTTTTGTATCCAAAATGGTTCTTCCCATTATATCGCGGCACACGAAAAATTTGCCCTCCCAGCGCAAGAATTTCATCATCATAGGCACACTTATCCTCGGTATGAACCATAAAATCAAACTGCACTTTGGTGCGGTCGATGTTTCTGTATATGTTCATCACAAAGGTTTCGGCACCACCGCGGTCAGTTCTGCCGAAAACGTGGAGGATTCTTATTGGGTTGTTCATTTTGTTACTCCGTGTACAAAATATGATGAATTCGGCTACACAAGGCGTTCTTCGTATAGTTTGATCGATATAAGGCGTGAAAATGGTTTGCGAGGATGTTTTATCATTTCATTTTTTTTACAAGTCTTTTTCCTACGCCAATTAAACGCGGGATGTATGTCTTCCTATAAGATAAACCTATATTTTCAGCTGCTACCTTTGGCGATAAGCCTTTTGCTTTCGCAACGCGTAAATATATTTCTATTTCCGATTGTTTCATTAACCAGCCACTTGTTGCAATTTTACTCATAGAGTACAATGAGAACCCTTGAAAATTTTTCACAACATTGTTTATGCCAGAATTTGTCAACCCATCTGGCAAATATTCGCACTTGTAAATTATGTTGTTATACCACCTTAGTTTATAGCCTGCTTTTGCTATTGAGTCCCACACTACCGCTTCACTCAAAAAGTTTTCGCCTTCAAATTCAGGAAAAGGGTATTTTATCATAATTTCAGTTCTATAGATTTCCGCTTTGTCGCCTAATAATTGATATTTTCGTCTTTGTAGATTTGTTGCATCAATGCATTTACTATATTTTTTATTAGATGGATATTCCCCAATTTTTTCGTCTTTGGATATATATCCCCTTAGCCCTGCCACACCCGCAAAACTATTATCATCTTTTATACTATTAATCCATTCCAGCACTAATTCGATAGCGTTTTCAATAATATAGTCATCACTATCAACGCAAAAAAACCAATTGTACTTTGCTAACTTTACTCCATCATTTATTGCTCGATGCTTGCCACCGTTTGCCTTTTTTTTATATGTTATTTCAAATGGATTATCGTTAGCTGAAAATTCAGCAACAATGTTTTCTGTGTTGTCTTCCGAACCATCGTCAATTATTATCCACTCAAACTCGTGCATTGTTTGGGCTATTAAACTTTTATACAAACGAAGCAGTGTGCTTTCTCTATTGTATGTGGGTGTGAATATTGTAATCATACAGATTTTCCTTTTTATTCAATTGAGAATATAAATCGCCTGCATTTCTTCCATCACAGACGCAATGTCAAACTTCATCACGGCGGTTTTATTATACTGCCCAATTTCTGGGTTGTCTATAGCTTTCAAAATGCCATTTTTGAAGTCGCTGGCACTACTTGGATTGCACAGAAAACCGCCCTTTTCATGCTCAATCAAGTCGGAGTTCCCGCGAATACCCGAAACCACGCAAGGCAAACCGGCCGACATCGCCTCCATGAGGGACACAGGCAACCCCTCTCTAAATGATGGAAACGCAAACACATCAGACGCTTTCAATAACTCGCCTATGTCGGTTCGATAGCCTAAAAAATGTACTCGTTCGGATAAATTTAAGTCGCTACACAGCTTTTGCAAGCTCCCCAAACTGCCGCCGCTACCGCAAATAATATAGTGCAGGTCATCTCGCTGGGTTTCAGCAAGCGCTTTAATAATAACCTGATGATTTTTGTTGGCGTTCAATTCGCCGACCGACATCACAACCGTGGCGTCGGAGGGGAGACCCAGTTCGGCCCTCTTCATGTCTCTATCGACAACCACGTTTGCAAACTTGCTTGTATCAACGCCTATGCCGTGAATGTAGTGGATTTTTTTTGCCTTTAGCTTTCGGTTTGCCCGCTCGTAATCCTCTTTGTTTATGGTGATTAAAGCATCCGTGTACCGTGCCAGCATCTTCTCCACAGGATAGTACAACGACCAATTTAGCTTTGGTGCGCCCTTGAAAAAATGAAATCCATGAGCGGTGTACATGACTTTTGTGCCGTGTTTGCGCCGTGACTTCCCACACAGTCGGGTCAGCATGCCACCCATTGGCGTGTGTCCGTGCACTATGTCTAAGCCTTCGTTTTTTATAATTTGTTTTAATTGGCGATAGGCTTTAATATTTTGCAGCTTAAAGGGCGAGCGTTGCACCGAAAGATGATGACGCACGTCGCAATATGGAATGGCTTCGTCCCCATTGGAAGCAACGTGAACCTCCCACCCTTGTTCTTTGAACCATTTTAGGTAGGGCAGATGAAACGAATTGATATGGGCAGTAATTGTGGCGACGAATAATACTTTCATAGTTTAGCTATTCCTCTTCGCCGGAACACCGACATAGACTCCCTTTTCCGTAATGTCACTGACCACAACCGCACCTGCGCCTATAGTACATTCTGATGCAATAGCAATATTATTGATTACCGTTGAACCGATTCCTATGTGGGTAAACTCACCCACTTTAACCGTGCCTCCAAGAGAAACATTTGGTGATATGTGGACAAAATCCTCGATAAAGCTATCATGTTCCACCACAGATGCACTATTTACAATGCAATGCCGCCCTATCTTTGCAGAGGCGTTTATTACACAACTTGCCATGACTACACTGCCTTCTTTAATCTGCACATCGTCTGCAATGACTGCACTTGGGTGAATAGCAGTGTGCCATTTAACATCAAATTGCTCTGCCATGCTTTGTCTAATATAATTATCACCTATACCAAGCACAAAACAAACTGAGTTATCAAAATCTCGAATACTTTCTATATTTCCCAAAACATGGTATCCCAAAACAAGAGAATGTTTTGCTGTGTTATCGTCAAGAAACCCTTTTATGGTGTCACCTGATTTGATAATTATATCAGCGATAACTTTGGCGTGTCCGCCTGCACCAACTATCACTACTGATTTAGGTTTCTTCATTACCTGTTTCTTTCTCTGGAGCAAATTTTTCCATTGTGACACTTGTATCTGAACTGACACCATCTCGTTTCAGCACTTTTGATATTGTCAAAAAAACAATTTTCATATCGCCAACAAAATCTAAGTTGTCTACATAGTTTATATCGTAATTGAAGCGTTCATCCCATGATGTAGCGTTGCGTCCGTTTGCTTGAGCCAGTCCAGTCAGTCCAGGTCGAACATCATGTCTGCGTTTTTGATGTTCGTTATACAGTTGCAGATATTCAACCAGCAACGGTCTTGGCCCGACTATACTCATGTCGCCTTTAAGAATATTCCACAACTCCGGTAGCTCGTCAAGGCTGGTGCTTCTTAAAAACTTGCCGAATTTAGTAAGCCTGTCTGCGTCAGGTAATAGTTCACCATTTTCATCTTTTTCATTTGTCATGGTTCTGAATTTGTACATGGTGAATATTTTCTCGTCTTTGCCCGGGCGTTTTTGCTTGAAAATTATAGGCGAACCCAATTTAACTCGCACCAATATTGCCAATATTAAAAACAGCCAAGAAAATACTATTAGTGACACTAAAGCACAAAAAATGTCAAGGGGGCGTTTGAAGAATTTTCTATACATCAAAACACTTCCTAACTGTAGAAATTATCAAATCTTGCTGTTCCTCCGTCATTTTTATATCGCTGGGAAGGCAAAGACCGCGTGCAAAAATATCAGCAGAAACCGGCTTGTCCGAAACCGAAATAAAATCTCTGTTTTCAAACACGGGTTGCATATGCATTGGCTTCCAAATAGGGCGACTTTCTGCACCCACTTCGTCAAGTGCTTGTATAATCTGGCTTGGTACAATCGCACAATTTTCATCAATGGTAACACAGGACAGCCAAAAGTTTGGTTGGCTGTATTCTAAATATGGATTCATTTTTACAGGTAAATCCGCAAATGCACTTTTATATTTGTGATAAATACGATTTTTAATCGCAACATGCTCGTCCAAATGCAAAAGCTGTCCACGACCTATGCCTGCAACAATGTTTGACATCCTATAGTTGTAACCTATTTCGCTATGTTGGTAGTGTAGTGCCGGGTCACGAGCCTGAGTTGACCAAAACGTCGCCTTCTTTGCCTCTGCCTCATCATCAGTCAAAAGCATTCCGCCGCCAGAGGTTGTGATGATTTTGTTCCCATTAAATGAAACGATAGACATTTCGCCAAACCCTCCGGTTTGCTTGCCATTATAGGTAGCACCAAGACTTTCGGCGGCGTCTTCAATAAGCGGCACTCCGTGTTTTTGACATATCGCTTGTATTTCGTCTATTTTTGCCGGTACTCCATAAAGATGCACAAGCACTACAGCCTTGGGGTTTGGATATTTCTTGAAAGCGGCTTCCAATGCAACAGGACACATATTCCATGTGTCTTTTTCGCTGTCAATGAATACCTGAACTCCGTTTTCATACGATATGGGATTAGCGGTAGCGGCAAAAGTTAAATCGGAGCAAAAGACAACATCTCCATCAGTTACGCCAGCTAACTTATAGGACAAGTGAAGAGCTGCCGTCCCTGAAGCAAGGGCAACGCCGTTACTTTTTCCTACATATTCAGCTAAGCCCTTTTCAAATTCATCTACGTTTTTCCCTAATGGGGCCACCCAATTGCTATCAAAGGCTTCTTGGATAAACACCATCTCGTCGCCATGCATAGTTGGAGACGATAAATAGATTTTTTTCATGAATATCTCCATGTGCAACGTTTATTCGGTGGAGCAATAATTTCAGTTGTATGCCTTTGCATCGCACAAAACATCTTACTCAAGCACCTCGCCACCTTGAAGTATTCCTCCGGTCATCACAACTTGAATTTGTGTTCTAATTGCGTTGATTGATGTTTGGTTTGGAAGAATAACCGATGTTGTAATTGATGGGTTCGCAGCACTAATAGGCTCTCGTGCCGGTGTGCCAAGCGCCTGCATGTTTTGTATATTCCAAGAGGTGCGATTTCCGATTTGGTGTTGCAACAAGAATTCAATGTCTTCACTTGAAAAGCTGGTTTCAATTGCAGTTGGTAAAATATTCGTAACATTTCTAATAGCAACAGGGTTTAGCAAGAATCCAGGAGAAATAGCACGGCGCATAACCCCGTTGATTAGTGCCGCATTGTTGCGCCCTCTTTGGAAATCACCGTCAACAAAACCTCTGTGACGAACAAAGTTAAGTGCCTCCCAACCATTAAAATTGTTCATTCCTTGAGCAACACGAACTCCGCCATAAGCATTAAACGCTCTTTCAGAATATACCTCCACTCCACCCATTGTGTCAACAAGACTTACGAAAGAGCCCATTGTTACTCTTATAAAATGTTCAATTTCTATGCCGTAAATTTGGCTCATTGTTGCCATTGAAATATCAATGCCACGAGTGTTCCCGGCACGCAGTGCACCGGCGTGTGCCAGTTTATCTCTGCGGCGTCCGCGAAATTCTCCAGTCGCAGGGAACTCCACCCAAAAATCACGGGGTGTGGTTATTATAAGCATTTGTCCAGTTCCGGGATTAACTACAATCAACAAATTAGTGTCGCTTCTACCGACTGTGTTGATGCCGCCCTCTGAATCAATGCCACTAATAAACACAGCAAATGGCTCGATATTTATTGGAGCAGGTGGAGACTCTTCTTCTGGTGGTGGTATAATGATAACATTTTCAATGGTTATTGTGTACAACACCCGAACCGAGTAAAAAAAATCTTCAAATATGTGCTCTAATTCATCAAGAAAAGCACTGTTATAAATCATAGCATCTACTTGCTCGTTTAGCAACGCCTGTGCAGCGTCTGCAACAACATCATGCACCATTGTATGGAAATCACTGCCAAGTTTTTCGTCTAGTTGTTCAAGGCTTTGCTCAAGGTCACCACTACCTTCGACTATACCAAAAGTATATCCTGCCGCATCTTGCAATTCTTGTGCAGGGTCGTATCTGCGTACAAGAACTACAATGTCTTCAGTTATAAGCACCCTGTCAGGTCTTGTAATTGCGCCAATAATGTCATCGCCCATAAAAGCATAAATCGAGCCCACGCACAAAGCCAGTGCCACCAAGACACTAAGAGTTTTTACAGAAACATCAGTGAAGGTTGATATTTTCTTATCCCGAGGCATGGTATACAGCAAAAGGGATACCACCGCAAGCATAATTGGTATTATGCTAATGATTACTATATAATTTGTAGACAAAAATCTAAGGCGTAGCATAGCATATAAAAACACTATAGTTGCTATCATTTGCAACATAGCTATGAAAAAGCCAAATTTTTCTTTTCGAGTTGATAAAACCATCTTTCTTCCTTTCTCGGTTACTGCTGATCGGCACATTTATATGTTGTGACAATTTCTTTGATTTTAGCTATAGATTTTGTGCTGTTTTCTTCTGCAAGAGTGCGTAGCTCGGCACAGTCAGAAGTTAGTTTGCACTCGTCAAGTTCAATTGGGCGAGCGATATAAATAAGTTTGTTTTTCGTTTGTTTTAAGCCCTCTTCGTCCATAAGCATTTCTTCAAACAGCTTTTCTCCCGGTCGAAGCCCTGTGTAGGTGATTTCAATATCCACATCCGGAACAAGACCCGATAGAGTGATAAGATTTCGTGCCATGTCGTCGATTTTCACCGGTGTTCCCATGTCAAGGACAAATATTTCGCCCCCTTTAGCATAGTAGCCCGCCTGCAAAATCAGCAACACCGCTTCTGAAATGGTCATGAAATATCGCACCATCTCCTTGTGGGTGATGGTGATGGGTCCGCCGTCTTTGATTTGCTTTTGAAAAAGAGGGACAACGCTTCCTGCGCTATTAAGCACATTTCCGAAACGCACCGCAACAAAGTCGGTGTCGTGCTTTTTGTTCATGGTTTGGATAACCATTTCGCAAAGTCGCTTGGTCGCACCCATGATGTTGGTTGGGTTGACCGCTTTGTCTGTGGACACAAGCACAAACCGCTGTGTGCCGTGACGAGCGGCTGCCTCGGCGACGTTTTTTGTGCCGAAAACATTGTTTTTGATGGCCTCGT
The DNA here is from genome assembly GCA_009788105.1 of Oscillospiraceae bacterium. Lineage (GTDB taxonomy): Bacteria > Bacillota > Clostridia > Oscillospirales > CAG-272 > WQSD01. The sequence continues at coordinate 16,249 of WQSD01000004.1, forward strand.
TCGGACTTTTTTCCATAAGCGGCACATGTTTGTGCGCCGCCGCATGATACACAAGATTCGGACGATAGGTTGCGAAAATATCGTCTATTCGCTTTTCGTCACGAACAGAGGCAATAAGCACTTCTAATTTAAGTGTTGGATAGGCTTTAATCAGTTCTTGCTCTAAATCATAAATATTATTCTCATAAATATCCAAAATAATCAGTTTTGATGGGGCATATTTTGCAATTTGGCGACAAAGTTCGCTTCCAATAGAGCCGCCGCCACCGCTGACTAACACCACCTTGTCGGTAATGTATTGGGCGATTTCCAGCATATTGATGTCAACCGGCTCTCGGTCAAGAAGGTCCTCGACTTTTACTTCACGAAGCAAAGAAACCGAAACTTCGCCGTTAATAAGCTGATACAGTCCCGGAAGAGTTTTCACTTCTCGTTTGGTGCTTTTGCAAACAGCATAAAATTCGCTGATAACTTTTGTCGGTGCAGAGGGCATAGCGATATAAATTATATCTATTCCGTATTTTTCAACGGCACGGGGGATATAACTTTTTCCGCCAACTATTTTCACTCCGTGGATAAATTTGTTCTTCTTGCCCGGGTCATCGTCAATGCAACATACCACAGTATCGTTTAGGTAGCTACTTTTTTTAATCTCATTGATAAGGGTAAGTCCCGCAAGACCGCCACCCACAACCATAATTCGTTTGCTGGTTCGGTTAATGCCCGCATTGCTTTTACGGCTACGAGCAACAAGAAAACGGAAAAGGCGGGGCAAAACTGCACCCAGCAACAGAAATGCGAGGTAAAATGTACTGAAATTCAAGGCACGCCCTACATTGAATGCCACTAATGTTGCGAACAACACTATCGCAGATACAAAACAGGCGAAAAAAATCTTGATAAAGTCCCTAATACCAAAGTATTCCCAAACAAAACTGTACATTTTGAATCGCCAAAACAGAAATACAGTTAATACTGTGTTTGCTATCGGATACAAAGCAAACATGCTAAAGTTTTCCGGCAAAACAACCGTACCAAACTCTAAAAAGTATGCCGCCAACATCATTAAATTTATTATTGCCACGTCGTAAAAGACTGGTAAAAACTTTTTATACTTGTGCATTTTCGTCTTTCGTTTAATGTTTTATGAGTGTACTCAAAGTCTGTAAAAATGTGGTTTTTCAGGCAAAAACACAGAGTACAATTATACCCTATATTCGACAATAAGTCAATAGATAATTTGTAAACAAAAATATATATTGACAACATTGTTTATTATATTATAACCCATTTTCCCATCCAATAATCTTGCTGATGTCCGCTTCAAGGGGCAGGTCAAGGGCTTCCGGGTGGGCTAACAAATCGCGGATTAACTTCAGGCTTTTGGCGAAGTAATAGCCGTTGCCGATACGCTCGTCAAGGGTTAAACCAAGCTCTACTGAATCTCGCATTGTTACATTTCCGTCATCGTCATAGTACGGGCGTTTTTTCTTTTCGCCTATGACAAGAAATAGGGAATTTGTTCCCCAATCCGCAAGATGATGGTATGTGGCGGACAGCTTGATGCTACCTAAATTGGCAATAAATGCGGTCGTATGGTATGGGTCGACTTTTTTGATTGACATGGGCAGTTTGTCGATATAGGACAGCCCCCGCAAAGTCTTAACCAGCAGAGCAAGGAGAGGGCGGGGGAGCTTTGACAGCGGGTTCATAATATCTCCCGCTTCATCTTTGCCACCTTCGCTGCGTACCGATGTGACGCGCTTTTTAATCTTCCCATGAACTTGGTCGATGACAGAAATTTCGCTGTTACGGTCGGCTTTCATAATAATAAGGGTATCCGCCGAGCCTTCGGCGAACTGCTTTTTCGCCACAAAGCCAAAAGTGATGTCCTTGCGTTCGTAAAAACGATGGGCATGAACAAATCGGTTCAGATGGGGCCGCATATGAACTGTCTTGGTAATAGCGGCGGTTATCACGTGGAACAGGGTGTACTTAAAGTCGTCATTGCCCGCATTTTTTGTTTCAAGATAGGCGTTGACTGCGGTAAGGTCAAGTAATTCGTTGACTACTGCCTCGTTTGCTGTGCGCCCAGGGAGCATATATGGCATAAGTTTGTGCATGGGGTCAAGGTCGCTGATATAGTACGCGTCTTTTCGGTCTCTGCGATGTCTTTTTTTACTCATGGTTCGTGCCACGCGCGAGGGCGGTCACGCCGCAGGGAGCAAAATAGTTGCATCCCGCATTGTTTTCGCTGTTCTTGCGCGTCCTTTGGGTTGTTATTTTCAAACTTTTCTTCGCTATTAAGTGCGTTGAATAACGATATTATAACACAAGTTTGACTCAAAATCAAGAGGAATGATATTTTGTGGGTTATTTCACGAAATTTTTTCTCTACCCCCTTGCATTATTATTTATTCTGTGATATAATGCCTTTGTTATTGCTATTTCTGATAATACTCGTATGACGGTTTCGGGAGAGGGGCGTTGCCTGTGGTTGCATCAAAACCATGGCACGACTAAAGGCTCCACCGAAGGAATAAGTGACGGCTCTGCACCCCGCCACGAAGATCTCAGGTAAACATACCGAAACCCGACGAAACTCTGGAGAAAATGCACCGCATTTACCGTAGGAGCAAGCAGTTTTTCAGTCCTTGGACTTTCACTTGCGAATCTCTCAGGTTAGACACAGAGCGAAACGCAGACTGCTTTTTGCGTTTCGCTGTTTTGTTTGTGGTAGCAAGACGGAGTGGTTTTGTTGTCGCTGATGTACCGCCGAACCACCCCGTCTTGGCAGAAAACCACTGCCAATCCACCCCTCCACGGGAGGGGAATAAGGTCAAGGACTATCTATGCTCC
>WQSD01000005.1 GCA_009788105.1 Oscillospiraceae bacterium
CAAGACAAAAAAGACTTTTTCTTCAGGTTAATCATCCCAAGGACACCCCAATGAAAGACAACAAAAATCTGCCCTCACAAGTCGAAACAGCGGACACCGAGGAAAAATCATACACGGGCAAACAAATTCAGTGGTTTCCCGGGCATATGGCGAAAACACGACGACTTATTTCTGAAAACCTTTCCCAGGTGGACGCCGTTTTGGAGTTGTTAGACGCTCGTATTCCAAACGGGTCAAAGAACCCGGAAATTCTTCGATTGTGCCAGCACAAGCCCATACTCACCCTGCTGAACAAGTCGGGGCTTGCTGACCCAAACGCCACTCGTGAATGGATAAAGCATTACGCCGACAGGGGGCATGCCAGCCTTGCCATTGACTGCATCAGCGGCGAGGGCATGAAAAACCTGCTCCCTACTGTGCGCGAACTCCTTGGTGAGAAAATCCAGTCTTACGCCAACAAAGGAATGCACGGACGCAAGCTGAAACTTATGGTTGTCGGCGTGCCAAATGTGGGCAAATCTACCCTCATCAACCGCCTTGCAGGACGGAAGCGTGCCAAAGTCGAGGACCGCCCGGGAGTGACACGGGACAAGCAATGGGTCATTGTCAGCGACCAGTTTGACCTAATGGATATGCCCGGGGTGCTGTGGCCAAAATTTGAAGATGAAGCGGTGGGCGAAAATCTTGCCATCACCGGGTCAATCCGTGACCAAATTCTTGACATCGAGCATATTGCAACCCTGCTATGCCGCCGCTTGCAGGAACGCTATCCCGCCCTGCTGTGCGAACGATACAAGATAACGGAAGAAGAGGTCGCCCAACTGCCCGACTATGACTTATTAGAAGCCATTGGACGAAAGCGAGGCTTTCTTCTTCGTGGCGGAGTAGTGGACACCGAGCGAACAAGCGTGATTTTGTTGGACGAATTTCGCGGCGGCTTAATTGGGCGGATAACGCTTGAGAGAATATTGTAGAAACAAAATCCCCCTCATGTGAGGGGGATTTTAGATTGTCGATAAAGGTCAAAGTCGTGGGGTTTCACTCCACACCCCACCACCTTTTTGTAAAAAGGTGGAACAAAAACTTTTTTCTCAAAAGAATGATATACTTTTGTATCAAGGTTTTTGCCGTCAAACAGATCGCCGTAATGCGTGAGCGGGCAAACTTGTGCGGTGTGGGCGCATAGCCCACGACTTTGAACTTTCTCTTCAAATTAAATCCCCCCTCATACGAGGGGGGGATTTTTTGTTATACAGCAGAGCGTTTTTTCATCAATGTAGTATATCCAACAATTACGATTCCAACAACTGCAAGCCCGATAATCAAAACGGTACTCTCTCCTGCTGGAGGAGTAGGATCTTGTTGATTATTATCGTTTTGGTTTTGGTTTTGGTTTTGGTTGTTGTTGTTGTTTTGGTCATCACCATCAACTGCTGGGGTAGGGACGATTACGATCAAATCCGCAGTGTTTCCCGCACCAAATTCAGCAGTGAAACTTACTGAACCAGCAGGCAAAGTAGCAAGGAACGCCTCGGATAGAGTGATAATCGTGCCACCAGGAGCAACCGCAGTAGCGAAACTACCGGCAAGAACAGCAGTGCCATCTGCACGAAGCAGGCGAGTAAATGTTGCGATGTTGCCATTTACAGTAGCACTTACTGTGCCAGTTCTGTTTGTCCATGTACCAAAATTATCAATTACTGCATAGGGAAGAGTTTCTGTAGAAATCACCACAATAGCATTTGTGGCATCCAAATCGCCCGCTTGTGGTATAATCGCGCGGTATGCACCGATTGGAGTTTCTGGAACTTCAAGGACTGGACCAGTAATAGGAAGAGCGTGGATACGGGTTGTGCCATCATATATATACACCATTTCACCCATTAACGATTCTGAAGAAGGGATGATAATAGTTGCTGTGCCTGTCAAGCCAGTTTCGGCAGGTGCACCAAGCAAAGCTGAGCTCCAGTGTCCGACAAGCCCTTGCTCTGCAACAACTGCACTACGTATAGCAGCATTCAACGCACCGGGAGCAAGTGGGTACAATGGATGAGCAATGCGAGCACCACTGTTCATAATATGGTTACGAACAGGGGCGGTTATTGCTCTACCAGCACCTGTAGCTAAATATATTTCAATCATAGGAATAACGTTCAGTCCACTTTGACGGAAAATACCGTAAGCGAAAACATCACCTCTTGATAAACCAAGTCTACGATATGAATTTTCGCGGTTTAGGCTAAATATCGAATGGGATGCTTCATAGCGACATGTGCCGGCTTCAAAAGCATATAGCAAGCGAACAAGGCGTGTGTTATGATTGTTTATAGAAAGTACAAAAGCATCTCGTTCGGCGTTGGAAGTCGGTCGAATATTCCACCGGTTGTTTTGGTAGCTATGACCACGATGCATATATTGCATAAAGTTCGGGAAAACGTTAGTTACAACGTCAACCAAGCCAAGGTTAGAGTCAAAGCGATGCCCAAGTTCGTGCATAGCAAGGAAGTCCATAGTTGGGCTGTTAGGAACCATAGTGGTTACACGCAAGTAGCGTTGCAGTCCAAGTCCGCTTTGAGCTGCTGTCACGTTTGTTCCACTCATGCCAAGAACGCGGTTAGCCATGAAAGCAAGGCCCGGTCCGCGGTAAGCGGGGATAGCAAACTGTCTTGTGTGAACAAGTCTGTCCCATGGGTTAGCGGAGTTAATGCACAAAGCATACCAATAGTTGAACCAGTGAGTCATGTGTTCTTGGTTGTCAAGAATGTTTTGAATACCCTGTCCTGTACGAGTGTGGTCTTGTCCCTGTACAAGATTACCTAACATAAGGTCGTTTCTATCCGCCCAAGCAACCATCATTACATAGGTTGGACTTTGGATAATAGCAAACATTTGCCCAAAATCGGCGGTGGCAGCTGTAGGGACAAATGTCCAGTTTGCCAGCCAGTTGGCTTCTGTAATATAAAAGTGACCCATGGCCGGATTGGCATCTTGATAATTAAACAGATTTATACTGCGAACACTGTTTGCGCCTGTAAGAGCAAAGCGAACTTCAATGGTGCTGTGACCATTGTCGTTACGCGGCGTAACAATTGCCGGAACAATACCCATTCGCGGGAAAGAACTTCCATCTCTTGAAGTGCCGCTTCCGTGACTGATTGTTTGCCAGTTATCTCCGATAGCTCCGCGACCGTGTCCGGGAGTACCATTCCAAACGGCGTGATAGCCATAAAGAGTCAGGGCGGTTTGACCTCCGCCTGTTGGGCGGTCTATTACACGAATGTCAAAGCTGGAGTTTGGCATAGCATACAAACCAAGAATTTGTTGGTCTACGCCGTTACGCTGATTACCAGTAGCAACGGTTGCACCAAAATCTGCGTTTGGCATACTGTGAATTACACGACGCACAAGAAATTGTGTGCGACCAGCCTCGAACACCACCGGTACATTGATATTTACCGTTGTACCACGAGAGTTTGTGATTTGGTATGTAATCGTGGTGTTTGTAGTAATCGCAGGGTTTGCGGGGGCAGTACGCTGAATATGGTGGGTAATATCCCCGTCGAACACATCGGATGCAAATGTACGGAACGCGGCGTCACGAATATCGACTGTTGTGCCGGCAGGAGCATAAATTGCGATTACACCATAGAAAAACGGAGCATCCGCATAGGCGGCACTTGAGGTGTCAGCCCAGCCTGGCTTTGCTTCCGGGCGACCTTCATGGTTAAAAACTCGTCCGTTAAATCCGGATATGTCAAAATTACCGACATTGTTCGGGATAAACGGAGAGGCTAATCCGCCGGATGTTGGCGTAACATCAGTAATTTGTTGTGGCGAAGCAGTTGCAGGTCCTGTAGTTCCAAGGGCAATAGCCATTGTGACAAGCATTGTCATAACAAGAACAAGTGCAATTATCTTACGCGCCTTAATTGTTTTGATCATAATAAAATCTCCTGTTTTAGTTGAGTGTGATTACGACATTGTTCAAACTACACACTTATTATCATAATTATACAACATATCAAAGCCTTTGTCAATAGGTTTTGTAAAAATATTTTTGTAAGTTTTTTAATGGTTTATTGCCCATTTACAGCCATGGTAATATCTACAAAAATAGCCAATGCTATCACTCCACATACCATTTTGCCTGTGCTTTGTACATATCCGCATACAAACCGCCCTGCCCCATCAGCTCCTCGTGACTGCCGTCTTCAACAATTTTGCCTTCATCGAACACCAAAATTCGGTCAACAACGCTTGTGATACCAAGCCTGTGGGAGATGAGAATGGTGGTCTTATCCCCTGTCAACTCGGCGAAATTGCGGTAAATTCGTGCCTCAGAGATTGGGTCAAGTGCGGCCGTCGGTTCGTCGAGTATGTACATACAGGCGTGACGGCGGTACAACGCCCGCGCAATGGAAATCTTCTGCCACTGCCCTCCCGACAGGTTGCGCCCCGATTCGGCGAACACACCAATCATCTCGTCAAGGGCATTTTCATGCTCCGCAACAACCTCATCAGCACCCACTTTTTGCAGGAGTTCGGCGAGGAATGCGTCGTTATCTTCCCCAGTTTGTTCGGGGGCGGAAATGTTGATGTTGTTCCTCAGGGTGTCCTCGTATTTGCAGAAATTTTGGAACACCACAGACACCGACTGTCGCACCTGGGCGGTATTCGCCGAAATCTCCACCCCGTTCATCTCCGCACTTCCGCTGGTCGGCTCGTACAACCCGCATAAAAGGTTGATAAACGTAGACTTTCCGCTACCGTTCGCACCAACAACGGCGATTTTCTCCCCTTGGCGAATGGTCACATTGAACCCGTCCAAAGCCTTTTTCTCGCTGTTAGGGTAGCAAAAATCCACATCACGGAAAACCACGTCCGCTTTTTCGTATGGCGTTTGCAGGGTAGCTTCATACGCCTCTTTTTCCGTTTCAAGCAGGACGAAAAAGTCCTCCATGTAGCGAATGTCGGTGGTGATTCCCGTTGCGTCCACAAGCAAGCGCGTGGTGATGCTTTGCAGTTGCCCCGCCGCAGTTATCACAAGCATCAGCGAGCCGATTCCCCTGTCGGGATTGGCGAAAATGCCAATGGCTGTGATGATTATCACCGCCAAATACACCCCATTGCGAAGCAGGTCGGTTAATCCGTTGCCCAGGGTGTGTTTACGAGTGAGTTTTTGCCTTTCGCCAATCCAAGTGCCGACATATCCTTTCCACAGCTTATTCAAATATGGATACAGTCCAAAAAAACGCAACTCTTTTTGACCCGGGTCATGGCGAAAACGGTAGCTCATATGCAGGGACAAATTGCCGTATTGAGAGAAATACAAACGATTGTCGTATGTTTCATTTTTCTGCATCATAGTAAGTATTGCCGCAGGAATACAAGTCACAAGAATAATCAACACAATCCATGGGCTAACAAGCCAAAGAATGAATACAATACTGAAAAATGCGATTAAATTTGAAATCCAGTTTAATATTAGTGCAATTCCACCAGTGGCTTTGTTGCCCGAATATGCGCGAAACAGGTTCACTCGTTTAAGAAAATCATCGTGATTTTCAATATATTTCAACGGAACACGGGAGAATAACATTAGCGCCTGTTTGTCGATATACTCATTTATTCGTAGTGAGTCTTCGGTTGAATAATAGCTACTGATGAAAGAAAATATCGTTTGGGCTATGTACAAGCCTATTAGCACGAGTAGGGAGATTAACACTACACGAAATGCGACTTCACCTTGGTACAGGCTTTGTGCACCGTCACTAAAAACAGCCAGTTGCAGGGAGATTAGCATAGGAAAGAACGCCATGCCCAAGCCAAGTATGCTAACAATCAGCGACATACGACTTTTCAGGGTAATGCTTAGTGCAATTGCCTTGCGATAATATTTGAATTTGCTCATTTGTTGTCCTTTCTGTGGGGGGAATCTTTGTTGTCTTTTGAAACAACAAAAATATTGTCATTGCGGGCTTGACCCGCAATCTCATGTCATGTTTCCTACTTAAATAAATCATCCCATCTCGGATTAAACTTACCTATCAGCTCGTTTTTCCATTCTCGTTTCCAATTCATCAATTGCTTTTCTCTTGCGATAGCTTTCTTTGGACATCTAAAAACTTCATAATACACAAGTCTGTTGCAGTTATATTTCGCCGTGAAACAATTTTCATTGATTTTGGCTTTGTGTTCATTGACACGGCGGCGCAAATCATTTGTTATGCCAATATAAATAACTTTGCTATTGAAATTAGCCATGAAGTATATGTAGTAATTTTTCATTCGTTGTCCTCCGTTTGTAACATGAGATTGCGGGTCAAGCCCGCAATGACAATGTTTTTTGCGTATCTATATTCAACAAAAAATTTTCGTTACAACCTTAATGACAGTGTTTTTGTTGTTTCTTGAAACAACAAAGATGGAATATTCCACCCTCACCCAACGTACCATTGCGCCTGCTCGTTGAAAAAGTTCGCATACAGCCCGCCTTGTTTCATCAACTCAGCGTGCGTGCCAACCTCCGCAATCTTTCCACCATCAAGCAACACAATCCTGTCTGCCATGCGAGCGAATCCCACTCGGTGGCTGATGAGAATTGTGGTTCGCCCCTCTGCCTTTTGCTTGATATGCTCAAACTGCTCAAGCTCCGCAAGCGGGTCAAGCATGGACGCCGGTTCGTCGAATATTAGTATGTCTTTGTCGCTAATATGCGCACGTGACACCCCAAGTTTTTGTCGCTCGCCCCCCGAAAATATCACACCCTCAGGCAGCACTTGTCGGTCAATATATGTATCCTCGCCCTTTGGCAACTTCTGCACAAAATCATATGCACCACCTTTTTTCAAAGCCTCGGTAATCCGCTCTCTGTCCTCAATATGGTCAATGTCGCCGAATCCGATATTCTCGTGAATCGGTAGATGAAACAAGCAATAATCTTGAAAAAACGCCCCGATTTTGTTCTTCAAAAAGCCCTCTTCAAGGGTATCATAATTCTGCCCGTCAAAATATAATTCACCGCCTTTTGGGCGAAAAAGTTGCAACAAAATGTTCACAAGGGTACTCTTGCCACTACCATTCACCCCCACAAGAGCGATGGTTTCGCCCTTTTTGATTGACAGGCTCACATCATCAAGTGCCACGTTGCCGCCAGGGTAGGCGTAGTTCAAACCTTTGGTTTCAAAAAGGTTGTCCGTGTCATAACCAAGGGCGTTTTCTGCCGATATTGGCTGTGGCGGCTTTCTATCGCAAATTTCTCGCACAGTTTTCATCACATGAAGTCCATAACTAATGCTACCCATATAGCCGGAAAGTTGCCCTATCGAGCCTGAAATGTTCATAGTAAGTGTGAATATAACAAGCAATGCCCCGACCTCCAAGTTGCCGTTATATAATGAAAAAAGAGCGTATATCGTCATTGCACCAACAAAAATGTTGAAGATAAGTCCGCTAAAAAAGCTGCGTAAATCCCATGTAAGGTTTTCTTTTTTTCTAAATGCAAAAAAATCTCGATAGGACTTTTCCCATTTATCAAGCATATGCTTTTGTAAGCCGAACACACGAATTTCTCTTGCGGCTTCTGGGTTGCGAGTTAAGTTGAAATAATGCTGTGCAAGGCGATGATTACCTTTTGCCTTGTCAAAGCGTTTTTCCAATCGTTTGTTAAACATAGCATTATATACATTTGTCCCTATCATGAAAAGTAGTGCAATAACAAACACAAGCATCGAGGCTCGGCTCGCTACAACAAGCAAGGCGATAGTCCCAATTAGCGAACTGACAAATCCAATCGACCCGGTAATAGTATGATTAAACGCACCTGTTTTGTATGTAGCTGCATGAAAATCGTCGTTTTTGCTCTTAACCATTAGTTCTTCTAATGGATAATTCATTATGCCGTCAGACAACTTCTCCACAATTCCCACATAATACTTATCATATACCAAAGTATACATCAAGTCATAGTTCAGCCTGTTGGACAAGCCCACAAGGGTAAGAATAATCCCAAAGGTGATAATAGTGGGCAGAACCGCGCTAAATGTCCCGTCACCTGTAGCGATAAAGCTGCCGATAGCATCAATGATTGCACGTTGATAGCTAAGCGCAATAGCTGGCAACACCGCCGCCGCTGTTGTTAGTAAAAGCAATATAATCAGCAGGATTTTATTTATTCTCCATGCTTGTTTGTATGTCCACATTAGTGTTGAAAGTTTTGTTTTCATGGTATACCTTCGGTTTTTTGTTTTACGCACCTAATTATATCACAAAATCAGGGTTTGTTCAATTACCCCCCCGAATTTACAATTTGTTCACAAATAAGGGGTTGTTATAGCGTATTATGGGTGTGGAAAACAAAAGTGGAGGAAAGATTGTGAAAATTGCACTTATAGGAATGACAGGATGCGGAAAAAGCACGGTGGGGGTGGCGTTGGCGAAGGAGCTTGGCTATGCTTTCGCCGATGTTGACCGCGTTATCGAGGCGCGGGAGGGGGACAGCGTGGCGAACATATTCGCCCAGCGAGGGGAAGCCGCCTTTCGCGACGCTGAAACCGCCGCACTTGACGCCTTGCTGTCGGCAGAGGGTAACGCAGTCCTTGCTTGTGGTGGCGGCATTGTACTGCGGGAGGAGAACCGCAAAATGCTTGATGCAATGGCGTTTGTCGTCCTACTCACCCGCCCGCCGGAGGTGGTGCTGACACACCCCGAAGTGGTGAACCGCCCTCCCATTAACGGCGAGCCGCAAAAATATCGTGAACTTCTGGCACAACGACAGCCGCTATATCTTGCGGCGGCACAGTTAGAGGTGGACGCGATGGATGTTGAAACAGCGGTTGGAGAAATAACAAAAAAATTTCATGTATAATACCCAATATTTCGGTAAAAATAAGAATGCAAGTATTTCAAAAAATACCGAAAGGAAGTGATTTATCATGGAAAACCAAAACAAAAAAAGCACATCCGGTCAACAAAAAAGCAACAGCGGCTCGAACAATGCCGGCAACAACAACGGCAACATGAACAACAAAAAAGGCACTACTGAAAACAACACAACAGGCAACAACACCAACAACAAATCGGGCAGCAACAAGACCACAAACAATAGCAAGTAAGCAAATTTCCCCTTGGTGAAAATCAAGGGGGATTGTTTTGTAGGAGTGCATTTGTAGTCGGATAATTGGGGTGCGCATGTGATTTTTTCAAAAACGAACATTTTTTCGCAAAACCTCTTGACAGGCTGGCAAAAAGGGTGTATAATAAAAGAGAACATAAGTTTGCATTAGAGTAAGGTGTTGGATAAAGATAAAGCCATGTTTCATTCTCGTTATATTGACTTTTTCAAAATCGTTGCTACGCAATGAAACAGGGTGAAGAAAACCCAGAAAACACCTTGGGGCGTTGCCCCAAACCCCACTTAGGAACTTTTTGAAAAAGTCACTCAAAATAAAGGTACAGTGAACCATGAACACACACGAAAAACTTGAAATACTCACAAACAGCGCAAAATACGATGTTGCCTGCACCTCTTCCGGGGTGAAAGACCGCCCAGGCAAGACCGTGGCGTGCGGGGTTTGCCACGCCTTTTCGGCAGATGGGCGGTGTATCACCCTGCTGAAGATACTGCTATCTAACGAGTGCATTTACAACTGCAAATACTGCGTCAACCGCACAAGCAACGACGTGCCACGGACTACATTCACCCCTGCCGAGCTTGCGGAGCTGACGGTGGAATTTTACCGCCGTAACTATATTGAGGGGCTGTTTCTGTCCAGCGGTGTGGTGAAAAATCCCGATTACACCATGGAGCAGATGATTAAGGCACTCGAGCTACTTCGCCACACCCACAATTTTTGGGGTTACATCCACGCAAAAACCATCCCGGGGGCTTCTCCCGAGATGGTTCATCGTCTTGGCCTGCTTGCCGACCGCCTAAGCGTGAATATCGAGCTTCCCAGCGAGGCAAGTCTGAAGCTCCTCGCCCCGGATAAAACCCGCGCCGCCGTCCTTGCTCCCATGGGGCAAATTCGTCAAATGGGGGAGCAAAACACCCGTGAACTACAGCTTTATCGCTCCGCTCCCAAGTTTGCCGCCGCAGGGCAAGCCACCCAGATGATTATCGGAGCTTCCCCCGAAACCGACTACCAAATCATCAAGCTGTCCAGCGCAATGTACGAAAAATACGCCCTCCGCCGTGTGTTTTTCTCGGCGTATGTGCCCACCTCCAACGACAGTTTGCTTCCCTCCATGGACACCAATCCACCCCTATTGCGGGAGCATAGACTATATCAAGCGGACTGGCTGATGCGATTCTACAAGTTCAAGGCGGACGAGATTTTATCCCCTGAAACCCCCGATTTCAACCCCTATCTTGACCCGAAATGCAACTGGGCGTTGAATAATCTTCACCTTTTCCCCATTGATGTGAACAAAGCGGGGCTGGCAGATTTGCTCCGCATTCCGGGGGTAGGTCCCACCAGCGCGGAGCGGATTGTCACCGCCCGCCGTAACGGACGGCTGGCTCTGGCTGACCTGCGGCGAATTGGGGTTGTCCTGAAGCGGGCGCAGTATTTCATCGTCGCCGCCGACCACCTGCCCCCAACAAGCAAGGACGCCACGGTTCGTGCCTTGCTTGACCCGGGTGCGTTTAATTTCGGGGTGGAGCAACTCACGATTTTCTCACCCACACCAGCCACCACCCTCCACCTGCCCCCCGCCCAAAAGGCAGAGCGGAACGCCCTTGAGGAGGTGGTGGAGGGCTTGGTGGCGGGGATGTAGGCGTTTTTATTTTTAGTAAGCGTTTTTACCACGAAATACACGAAAATTACGCTCCGCACTAATGCTGTAGGGAGACCGTCCTAGGTCGCCCGCCGAATGGGATAGCACCTAACAATCGGGCGGGCATGGAAACCCGCCCCTACAACAATGTTTCGCTTTTTCAGTACAAACTGGCGAACACAGTTCGCCCCTACAGGGCAACAAAACCCGCACCGCACCCGTAGGGACAGCAACCAACCTCCGCCTTTTCAATAAAATAATTTGCGTAAGCAAATTTTCCTTAATTTTTCATTTTTCATTTTTCATTTCCCGAGGTTCTCATGACCACAACACAACAAATCTTCACCTACGACGGCAGTTTCGACGGCTTTCTGACTGTGATATACCACTGCTTTCACGAGAGGGCGCGCCCTCTTGACATTGCGGCGGAGGACAGCTACGCCAGCCTGTTTCCTCCTCGCTTTATCCCCGCCGACACCGCTCTTTCGGGGCGAGTATGGGACAGCATTCCCCGCAAAATCTCATCGGAGACGGCACAGCTTGTCACCGATGTTTTCTACTCCTGTATGCCGCAAAAAGAGTTGGCACTACTGAATTTCCTTCTGCGGGCGTACAAAGAGGGCGGGCGGTTGCTGAACAGCCTTGGCGACCCGATGATTGCTCCCCTGCTAAAAGCCCGCGGACACCTTCGCATCGAGGCGCACAAGCTGGTGGGGTTCGTGCGATTTCGTGACACAGCAGGAGGGTTAGTGTCCGAAATTACCCCGAAAAACTTCATTTTGCCCTACATCGCCGACCACTTCATGATGCGTTACGACAACGAGGATTTTGCTATTCACGACAAAACCCACGGGGCGGTTCTCGTATGGGCAAAAGGCGAGGACGGCGCGCGGAAAAGCGACATTTTTCAGGTGGACAGCATCGAATTTCCCGAAAGTTCGGCAGAGGAAGAGCGATTCGAGTCATTGTGGAAGCTGTTTTACGCCACAGTTGCCATCAAGGAGCGGTACAACCCCCGCTGCCGCATGACCCTGATGCCCAAGCGATATTGGGCGAATATGCTGGAGGTGAAGGAGGAGTTGGGGCGGGGGTGAAATATTTTTTCGCCATATGTTGCTTTTTATGAATTGGTATGGTATACTGGTTGTATAAATGCGAAAAGAGAAATCTGCCAAGAATGCAACTAACAAAGGAGTATCAACCATGAGCACTACAAAACGAAAGCTCGCCATTTCCCTCGCCCTGCTAATACTGTTTTCTGCTCTTTCTGTTGTGTTTTTAAGTGGATGTAGGAGAGAAGATGCTTTCACTACTCCAATGGTTACAAGAAGACATTTTCTTCGTGATGATGGCACAGTTTGGCGCTTCCAGGGCGGACTTCGCCTTTCAAAAATTGAAAATGTTTACAATATTGTTCATATCGCAACATTTTATGGCGGACCCGCTATTGGATTTTTTGCACTTAAAGAAGATGGCACCGTATGGGCATGTGCCTAATTTATTTTATCCGTACATACTAAGCCGTTAAAAAATATAGGATATTCAAGGCTTTTAGGGTATTCACGGTATCTATTCACAACTAAAGTTTGCATACAGCCGGACGCTCTTATCTGAAAATGTTTCTATCCGGCTAATCAGTTTATGGATTGTTGCCTTACTTAAAATCTCGTTAGCCATAAAATCATCAATCGCCGCCAATACTTCCCGGCTGTCCTCTTGATACTTCATAAGCTGGGTTTTGCGTTGTTGCAAGGCTTCCATGTTACTTTCCAAAGTGGCGCGGCTCTTGGTAAAGTCCTCATACAGAAAATCATAATCCCGTTCTGCAACCTTACCTTTTAACTTGTCTTGATAGAGGAAACGTAAAGCGTTTTGCGCTTGGTCGAGTTCCTTTTTTATTGCCTGTTCTTGCTTTTCAAGCCCCTCTAATTCAATCTTTACCTTGCCACCTTTTGCACTTTCCAATAGTTCAGCCCGGTTAATGCGGCTTTTGAAAAGGCGTTTTAACTCGTTCAAAACAAATTCTTCAAGTTCCAATTCGGGTATGAAGTATCTGCCCGTTGTGCAAATCTTTTTTCTGTAACCGTAACACACAACATTAAACACGGTAGAATTTTTGTTACGGTCAAAAGTCATTTTGTTTCCACACTCACCACAGAACAAAAGCCCTGCTAAAATGTGTTGATAAAATTCTCTTTTCCCGGTTTCGGGGTTTTTGGTTTGCTTTACGTTGTTACGCCCTACAAGTGATTGCACCATGTCAAAAACTTCATTTGTTACAACGGGGTCGTGCATACCGGGTACAGTTATCCATTGGTCTTTTGATAAAATATCGTACTTGTCGAGTTTGTAATTAACTTTCCGATACTTGTTTTGCACCATACAGCCGATATAGGTTTTGTCAGTTAGGATTTTACGGATTGTTGGAGCGCACCATTTACCCGTTATGTTGGGCTTACCCCCTGCATATTTGCTATTTTGCTTTTTATAGAGGATTGGGGGAAGTATACCCTCATCATCAAGAGATTTTGCTATACCTACATAGGTTGCGCCCTCACAGTATGCGGCGAATATCCGGCGTACTACCACGGCGGCGGGTTCGTCAATTTCAAAAGTTCCTTTGACTTCCCCTAACTTATAGCCGTATGGGGGAAAGCCACCAATATACAACCCGGCTTTGCGCTTGGCTCTGAACGTAGCAAGGATTTTGTCGCTAATGTCTTTTGAATACATATCATTCATTAACAGCTTAAAATAGATTTGCATACTACTACTGCTATCCATACCGCTTGAAAGTGAATCATAGTTTTCTAAAATAGCCACATAACGGATTTTGTTCAATGGGAAATACTTGTGTACATAGTCGCTTGTTTCGCCCATGTCGCGCCCAAGCCTTGAAAGGTCTTTGGTTATAACCATGTTGACGCGCCCGGTTTCCATGTCTTTTAGTAAACGCTCGAACCCCTCACGTTGGAAGTCTTGCCCGGTAAAATCTATTGTTGCGTGTTTTCGTTACGGAAGCGGAACGGGATTTTATCTATGACAAAATGAATGAGGTAAATACAAATAACTTTGGAGCATACGCCCGTAAAATGCTTATAGACGGTTACGCCATACATACCGACTAACGCAAAAGTTCCAATAACAACAGCGGCTACAATAGTTTGATATATCCAAAATGAAACTGTATCAAAGTGGATATGTAGCCGAAATGCTGTATACCATATTGCTAAGATGAAAATACCAAGCATTATTAAAGGCATTGCTATATTTAATGCTCTCCGCATTGTACATCCTCCATTTCATTCATTCTGTTATTGGCTTTGATAATTTCATCAAGCGAAACATCGGGATTACGCCAACGTACAGCACTACGCTCCCGCTTCATGTGCATTGCGTTTTTAGGACAGTTGTGTAAGCAAGCCAAGCACCCTGTACAAGACTTCCCAAAACTAACGTCATCATTGACCGTGATATTTCCACTCGGGCAAACTTTCGTACAGATTGTGCATTTATTACACTTGCTATCTATTGAAAATTTTTTAGGCACATTCTCATAGTTAGGGATTCTGCTTACAATAGTAGTAAACAGGCTTGTAATTGCGCCAGCTTTTTTGTCGGGGTTCTGCTTTCGTGCGGCAATGTTTTTCACAATCTCTGTGATTTTTGGTTCAAAATTGCTGTCTACTTTTTGGGCAATTTGTTTTTCGATACTTGCCTGTGACATGGTATTGTCAACGGTTACGGCATCGTCCATATAGTCAAACCTACGACCGCTCTGTGTTGCTAACTTTTGCATGACTTGTAGTGAAGCCCCTGCCATGCCGCCACTTGTGGCAATGACAAAAGAATATTCGCACTCAAACTTTGCTTTTCGCATGAAGTCTTGAACTATGTCGGGTGCAGTAGCCCAATAGACGGGGAAGATAACGCCGATTACATCATCTTTGTATGCAAAAGCCGGACGCTACCCGTGTAGCCGGGTTTAATGCTTGGAAGAAAGATTTTAAGCGAAGTGTAAATAAGGGCGAAAAAGGCATTAAGATTATTGCCCCTGCACCATTCAAGACCAAACAGGAAGTAGACAAGCTGGACGGCAACGGCAAGCCCGTTATTGGCACAGACGGTAAACGTGTTAAGGAAGAAAAAGAAGTTACTATACCAGCCTTTACAGTTGCTACCGTTTTTGATGTATCGCAGACGGACGGCGAACCCTTACCCCAGCTTGGCGTTAGTGAGTTGACCGGGAGCGTTGAGCAGTACAAAGATTTTTTTGCCGCAGTAGAAAAAGTATCACCCGTTCCCGTTGACTTTGAAAAAATCAAGACAGGCGCAAAGGGATATTTCCACCTTGAAGAAAAGCGCATTGCTATAAACGAGGGTATGAGTGATGTACAAAATCTTAAAACCCTAATACATGAAATAGCACACGCCCGTATTCACGACATAACCAGAGGGGACGGAAGGGGATGGGGTATTATATCAACCAGAAGATACACAGTAATATTAAATACCAATGGAACTGTAGACCTTGAAACTTCCTGCCAAGAATGCGGTGGACATATACACCGCTTACATGAGTTAGAAAACATCACTTCTGTTTTTTCAATAGGCGATGCCGCAATTGCACTTCGAGATGACGGCTCGCTTTGGGCTTTTGGAAACGGAGAGAGTGCAAGAACTTTTTTAGGCTTAGACCATACCCCAAGACAAATCGAGTTTCGCCAATGACCAATCCCACAATATACATAGCCACCCAGGGTTGCAGGGTGAACCAATACGAAAGCTCGGCAATGGCGGGGCTGTTTGCAGAGGCGGGCTTTGCGGTGGTGCAATCCCCCGAAAAGGCAAATGTTTGCCTATTCAACAGTTGCACCGTCACCGCCGAAAGCGACCGCAAGGCGCGCCAGTCCATTCGCCGTTTGCTCCGTAGCAACCCTAACACAAAAATCATTGTCACCGGCTGTTACAGCCAGCGCACCCCCGATGAAATCGCCGCTATTTCGGGGGTTGCTTTGGTTTGTGGCAACAAGGAGAAATTGCAGGTAGTGCAGTACGCTCTTGCCCTTGTCCGTGGGGAAAAGATTCCCCAAAACCAAGTAACACCAATGGATAACGCCCCATTTGAAGAAATGCAAGCCGAGGAAGACAGCCGCACTCGTGCATACATCAAAATCCAAGACGGGTGCAGTCGTGCTTGCAGTTACTGCATTATTCCTGCTGTGCGGGGGGCGGCCCGCTCCCGCCCGATGGACAGCATTCTTGCAGAGGCGAACCGCCTGTGCGCGGCGGGGTATGTGGAGCTTGTCATTGCGGGGATTGAGGTTAGCAACTTTCAACCCGGTTTGGTGGAACTCCTCCGCAGGCTGTCCGAGATTGCCACCTTGCGGCGCATTCGCCTTTGCTCCCTGTATCCCACCACCATCACCTGCGATTTTGCAGACGCAGTCGCCGCCCTACCCAAGGTGATGCCACATTTTCACCTGTCCATGCAAAGCGGGAGTAGAGAGGTGCTACAGCGAATGAACCGCCCATACGACCCGGAGAAAATCGCCGAATACATGGCATATATGCGAGAAAAAATCCCCGCTGTCAGCTTTAGCGGAGATTTTATCGTTGGTTTTCCAGGGGAAAGTGAAGAGAATTTCGCCGAAACCTGCACTTTTGTGGAGCAGGCAGGCTTTATGGACACGCATATCTTCCCCTTTTCCTCCCGTCCATCTACCCCTGCGGCGGATATGCCCCAAATCAGCCCCCAAGTGAAAAAATCCCGTGCCGCCCGCCTTGCTGAGGTGGGCGAAACAGCCAAAGCGCGCCATCTTTCCGCTATTGCCAGCTGTGGAGAAGTCATGGACGTGCTGTGCGAAACCTCTGCGGACGGAGTGTGCGAGGGGCTGACCCCATGCCACGCCCGCATTAGATTCCACGGGGCGGCGGCGCAGGGGCAGATTGTCTCCGTGCGACCGGAGAGAGTGGAGGGTGGAGTGCTGTGGGGGGAATGCAGAATTAAGAATGAAAAATGAAGAATTGAGGTAGATTTGCTTCGCAAATCTTCGATGAGTAGCGAAAAGCAGACGCAAAGATTGACCGATTTTGTAGTCATACCAACCCTACATATCATCCACCACTAACGCCGTCTGCGCTTGGCTTCGCAAGGGTCCCGGCAGGTGGGATATAATATACGGCAGG
>WQSD01000006.1 GCA_009788105.1 Oscillospiraceae bacterium
GGCGGGGCCAACTTATATGAGTGTGTTGAATATCTCGGCGGATAAGCGGTGATTTTCCGCTTGGGGCGAATTTTTTGGTTTTTGAAAACGCCAAAAAACGAGATTGAAACATGACCACAACCCTATTTTTTCAACACTCCTTATATATGGCGGAATAGCTCAGTTGGCTAGAGCAACCGGTTCATACCCGGTAGGTCGATGGTTCAAATCCATTTTCCGCTACCAGCCGCCTTGCGGCAGAAAAACATCAGGGTTTGTGTGCTTATCCCAACACTTCGCCTAATCACCTAATGCAAAGCGAAGTGTGAGCGAAATTGCACAATCATACGAACGATTTTGTTATCTAATGAGTGTGCCTTCTATCTCGGTGGAAACATGATTGACCACAATGCGGGATTAGAATGCACTCCCTAATATCGTTTGCCTGTGATAACCTGGTTATCACATAGCACGGCCCATTGGTCAAGCGGTTAAGACACCGCCCTTTCACGGCGGTAACACGGGTTCGAGTCCCGTATGGGTCACCACAATTAAACAAAGACGAACTCTCGGAACTATTACTGTTCTGAGAGTTTTTCTTTTCGCCAAACAGTTCTTCTATCTCATCAAAACGAATACAGCTATCACCGTCTTTGTAATTATTGCTCCACCGAATAAACATGAAATGCTTTTTTACCAAGGTTTTCTGATGGGGTTTGGGGCAAAGCCCCCAAGGTGTTTTTAGGTTTTTTTCAGGTTATGCGCCGAGCAAAATCTCATTCACACTTTTCCCTTCGTGCCATAGTATGTAATATGAATAATACATAAAGGACACGAAAACATGAGCCAATCCGATAAAGAAATACTCCCCGAAAAGCTAATGCCGACCCCAAAAATCGCCATTGTCGGCGGCGATAAACGCCAACTACACCTTGCACGCTACCTTGCCGCTATGGCGGAGGTAAGTGTTTACGGAATACTGCCGCAAGATAATTACTGGGTTTCTTCTGAATTTGCCACTCCCTACTCACTTGCCACTACTTTGAAAGGAGCAAGCGCAGTGTTTTTGCCTATTCCTTTTAGTCGTGATGGAGTGACGGTGAACACCGCATTGTGGGAAGAAAAAATCCCCCTGAAAGAGGTGCTATCTCTTGTTCGGGGGAATGATATTGATTTT
This sequence comes from Oscillospiraceae bacterium, assembly GCA_009788105.1. Lineage (GTDB taxonomy): Bacteria > Bacillota > Clostridia > Oscillospirales > CAG-272 > WQSD01. Next base: position 1,157 of record WQSD01000006.1, read on the forward strand.
TTTGCAGGATTATGCACGCCCGACTTTGCCGAAGCCGTACAGACAAATGGCTGTACTCTCTATGACTATGGCTTGGACGAAAGTATTGCCGGCGGCGGGGCGTTGCCTACCGCAGAAGCTGCGCTTGCCCTTGCTATTAACGAAACCAGCGGGTTGATTTGCGGCAGTCGTGTTGCCGTTCTTGGTAGCGGACGCATCGCCGTGCGGCTTGCATATTTGTTGTCCGCAGTGGGAGCAGATGTGACCCTCTGCGCACGCCGTGATTTGGGCATTTCGGGCGGGAAATACGTCCCCCTTACCCACCTATCCAAGGCTATCCACGGCAGAGAAGTGATATTCAACACTATCCCCGCCCCCACCCTGACCCCTTCAATGCTGGCAGGCAACGACGGCAGTCTTATCATCGACCTTGCCTCCCCTGTTCAGGGGCAAGAGTTCCCTGTTGGCATCACCCGCGAAGAAACCACCGCCGCAGGAGTGCGGATTATCCACGCTCTTGGACTGCCGGGGAAATGCGCTCCGAAATATTCGGGAGAACTACTGGGGAAATATGCTCTTGAACGGATTAAGTCTATCGAAAGGAAGAACGGAACATGAAAATTTGCTACGCATTTTGCGGGTCCTATTGCACCCTTGCTGACTCTGTTGTTCAGCTGAAAGCTCTCGCGGCGGCGGGACACGAAATAATCCCTGTGGGCAGTTTTAACTTTGCCGATGTTGACACCCGTTTTGGGCAAGGGCTTGAATGGCTGAGCCGTGTTCGCGAGATTAGCGGACGGGAGGTAATTAACACCATTGCTGCCGCCGAGCCGGTAGGCCCTGTGTTACAGCCCGATGTGATGATTATTGCCCCTTGCACCGGGAACACCCTTGCCAAGCTGGCGACAGGTGTGTCTGACACTCCGGTCACTCTTGCGGCAAAATCTCACCTACGGAACAAACGCCCACTGATTATCGCCCTGTCGTCTAACGACGCTCTTGGGGCGAATTTTAAGAATATCGCCGCTTTATACGAAAAAAAGTATGTATATTTCGTGCCCTTGTTACAAGATGATGTGGAGCAAAAGCCCTACTCCCTATCCTGCGACTTCGCAAAAATCCCCGAAACCCTTGCCATGGCAATGGAAGGGCGACAGCTACTCCCTTTGTTTGGATAATCAGTCCACCCCAAGCGCCATTTTTTCGTCAACAATTTCTTTTTCGCGGCGACGCATTTCGCCACCATCTTCTTCCTCGTTTTCGTGGTCATAGCCCAGCAAATGCAGCATGGAATGCACAGTAAGAAAGCCCACCTCTCGCTCGAGAGAGTGACCGTACTCTTCTGCCTGTGCTGCCGCCCGTTGGAGAGAGATAACAATATCCCCGATAGCACACACATCAGGGCCGTTCAACTCTAAATCCATAAGAGGGAAAGACAGCACATCAGTTGTGCCCTCTTTGTCGCGATACTCCATGTTTAGCTCTGCAATGTGGGCATCGTCGGTGATTGTCACCGAAACTTCGGCGGCACGGGGGAAATTTTCGTGGTCAAGGGTAGCTTTAATCGCCTGCTTCACCAGTCCGCGAAGGGCAGGAGTGAACGGCACTTTGTCTTGATTGTTGGAAATGTAAATTCTGTTCATATTTAATCTATATACGGATGCTTGCCCGGCAGATTCATGGACTTACGCAAGGCAACCAGCTTGTCCACTTCTTCTTTCGAGAGTTCGCACTCGTTCCCAAGCTGGCGAGCGATAAGGCTAACTTTGGCGTAGCACTCAAGAGTTTCCATCTTGAAATACGCGGTCATCAAGTCAGGACCAACTGTCAGCGCACCATGGTTCACTAGCAAAAAGGCATCGTACCTTTGCAGGAATGGCGAAAGTGCGTCCGGAATTTCGTCGGTAGATGGGGTGCCATATGGCACAAGGGGAGCAGCCCCAAGGAAAATCACCGCTTCTGGCATGGTGGGCTTCTCTAATGGAATACGAGCCACCGCAAAGCCGGTAGCGTGAGGAGGGTGGGCGTGGACAACCGCACCTACATCAGGGCGTTCGGCATATACACGCAGGTGCATTTTCACCTCGGAAGAGGGTCGCAGACTGCCCTGGAGCACATTGCCCTCTCGGTCAACTTTAATAATCATGTCCGGGGTCATGTACCCCTTTGATACGCCGGTGGGGGTGGTGTAAAACTCGTTCTCCCCTGTCCGCACGCTGATGTTGCCGTCATTTGCCGCCACAAAGCCATTTACGCTGACTCGGCGACCGATTTCACAAATTTGTTCACGAATGTTCATTTTTATACCTCTTTTTATTGCCCTTGGGCATATTTTTTATCACGTAGTTTGCCGTACATAGCAGGGGAAAATCGTCTGATTGTTCGCTTCATCCACTGAAAAGTGCGGTCTGTAGCAGAGTAATAGCGATACATTAAGCCATGGGGATAATATTTGCTTAAAATTTTTCGGTCAAGCCTTGCTTCTTTTTTTTCCGCAATTTCTGGGGTGTTATTCTCGTAAATTTTGCGATATTTCCGCATTAACTTATAGAATGCGTGACGAGCGTACAGCATTTCGTGTTTTGCATATTGTGGCATGACAAGGTGAACCTTGTTTTTCAAATTCACTTCGCTCTTCAAAAAGCCCGCCTCTTCCGAGATTTCCTGCAACCTTGTCCCCGGAAAAGGCACAAAAGGCGATACAACCACATTATCGCTTAACAGCTTTGCATTGATTTTCATTGTTTCCAAGGACAACGCCAAAGTTTCGTGTGGCAATCCAACAATGTTGTAGGTGATGATTCGCAAGTTATGCTTTTTCAGCCAGCGAGTGACTTTTATCATTTGCTCGTTTTTCATTGTACGCATCAAATACTTTTGCCTAAACTCTTCGTTGCCATTTTCAAGCCCGATTGTGACTTTGTAGCACCCTGTTTCGGCAAGCAAGTCGCACATTTCTTCAGTCATACGATTAAAGTGCAGATTGCATGTGTATTTCAACCCAATTCGCTCTTTGTACAGGGCAATAAACTCCACAAACCATGGGTCAAACATATTTAGGATAGCATCCTTGAACGCAATTGTGTTGATGTTTGGGCGATGTTTAATCAATCGTTCTAACAGTTGAACTGCATTTTCCGGGGAGCGGAAACGGGCATAACCTTTTTTCTCGGGATATGCACTGCGAACATTGGCGTTAGAGCAGTAGGTGCAGGAGTAAAGACACCCACGACTGACAACTACTTCCCCTATATTTAAGTGTGTTGCTGTAAGTTTGTCAAAATCAAACAAATCCAAGTCAGGGAAGGGAAGCGCATCAAGGTCAATGGGGAATTGTGCGTGAGGATTTTTCTTTATGCTTCCATCCGGCAGGCGGAAATAAAAGCCGTGAATGTCTGTGTCATATTCGCCGTTGTCTGTTAGGGAATTCACCAATGCCACCGTTTGTGCCTCGCCTTCGCCAATACACGCCATATCAATGCCCTGATAGCGCAATGTGGACTCGGGAGCAAGAGTTGAATGGTGTCCGCCACACATGACGGGAATATGTGGCATAGCTTCGTCTAACCAGCCCGCCATTTCTATCACCGAGGGCATGATGGTTGTCCGCACAGAAAATCCGATAATATCCGGACTGTGACTACGAACTGTGTTCAAAAATTCATCTTTGGTGGGGAAGAATGTTTGATGATACAATGACACCACGTGTCCTGCTTGCTTCAAACTTGCGGACAAGGCCGCCAACCCCTCGGTATAATGACCCAGAAAGGAGCGGTTATGCTTCATGTCTTCCATGAAATCCGGGTACACAAATAAAACTTTTTTGCTCATATTCACTTCCCTTACTTGTTCGGATTTATGTATCCCTTGTATTTGATAAAATAATTCATGCCGGAATGTACAACCATATATACAGTCAGTCCCGCCAGAATATATGTACCAAAGCGATGCTCGAAAAATATCGGCTCGATTAGTGCCACCAGCACAAATGTGAACTGGGTTATGGTTTTTAGTTTGCCCATTTTATCTGCGGCAATAACCGTGTCCCCTGAAACCAGCATACGCAACCCGGAAACAAGAGTTTCGCGGAACATTGTTACAAGTGCCATTGTAGCAATTATTAAAATAGTAGCCGTTTCATCTCGTGCCATAACCATCAAACCTAAAAGCGCACCCATAATCATAACTTTGTCAGCCAATGGGTCAAGAAACTTTCCAAAATTGGTGACAAGATTGTGCTTTCTGGCAATGTAGCCGTCCACATAATCGGTTAGTCCTGTTAAGAAGAATAGCCCTGCAACTAAAAGGCGTTGAAGGGTATTGTCAATTCCTTGGACAAACATTAAAGTGACAAAAATCGGTATCATGAAAAGACGGGCAATGGTAAGTTTGTTTGGTAGGTTCATAGGCTTCCTCAAAGTAGGGTGTTGGTTGGCGAGATACACTCGAATTCACCATCATGTCTTATTTTAACACAAGTCGGCGTAAAAGTCAAGGGCGAAATATAGCAAAAAAAGATCTTGACTTTGAAATGAAACACTTTCCCCAACAACAAAGGGGCAGACCCTGTGTCCGCCCCCTGATTCCTACTTATTCTTCAAACTCTTGAACTCGTTATGCTTAACCCACACATGGTCGGTCACAAACTCCACCTCGCCTGTGGGGCTGTCAACTCCATCGGTTTCAAAGATAACAAGCTGGTTCACGCCCTCTTTCAGGATAGGTGCGGGTACATACAGGGTTTTCGCCGGTCCAACCTCCCAAAAACGCCCAAGATTGAACCCGTTAATCCACACAACCCCTTTGCGGAAGCCGCTCATATCAAGGAAAGTGTCCGCAACGCCATCAACATTGAACTCGGCTGTGTAAAATCCGGGAGAATCCTTGCATTCGCCGCCCTTTGGAGCAGGAACAGCGTCAAATGGCAGGCTGAAGGTTTCCCAGTCGTAAATGATGGTGATACCAATGCTTACTGTGCCGAAAATCCCGCAGGGATAGGACATAATTCCGCCATGGTTCACATAGTTCACCCGCCCCATGTTCTCCACAAGAATGTCAAGCTGAAAGCTGTCTTTGCCCTCGGGTAAAGGGATTTCCAGAGTATCGTTAGGGTTATTCCGATACAGCGAGCCAACTCGCTTGCCGTCAATGCACACCACAGCGCGGTCACGCAAATTAGTGATTTTAAGGTGCTGTTTGTAGCCGCGTTCTTTCAAAAATTCACGGCTAACCTTTGGCAGGTCAACAGTTGTGCGGTACAGCACATAGCCAAGTTCCTGCCCAATTTCCTCAAAGGTGAGCGGCACAGCGGCACGGGCGGCGGGAGCGGGCAGATTATCCCACAGGCTGTGGCGTTTGCCCAACTTCACCTTGCCATAGGCACGTTTTTTTGTGTTCTGCACCTTAATATCAGGGGCAGGACCATACAACCGCTCGATTACCTCTTTGCAGGCGTAGTATGTGTCGGTCATGTCACCTGCCTCGGACAGGGGAGCAAAATAATCATAGCTGGTGGTGGTTGGGTGGTAGGTTTGTCCGTCCAAGTTTGCACCATTCCAAAAGCCGAAGTTTGTGCCGCCGTGGAACATATAAAAGTTCACCGACCCGCCGGGTTTGATAATCCGCTCAAGGGTGTTTGCCACATCAGCCGCACCACGGAATTTCACACGAGGCTTAATCCAGTGGTCGAACCATCCGCACCAAAACTCCATGCACATATCAGGGCCATTCGGCTGGAAGGCACGATAGGCCTTGAACGCCCCCTCCGGGTTGCTTCCAAAGTTAGCAGTTGCCCACATATCAGGAAGAGTGCCGCCCTTTAGCATATCAATGCCTGTGCCGTCAGAGGTGAAGAACAAGCAGTCCATGCCATACTTACGCATCATATCACGCAGGGCGCTCAGATACGCCTTGTCGCTTCCGTAACTGCCGTACTCGTTTTCCACTTGCATAGCGAAAATCGGGCCGCCGTTGCTTTCAAGGTATGGCACAAGTTTAGGGAGCAGGACAGCAAAATAATTCTCCACTTTCTCCATGAAGTCTGGCCAGTTACAGCGGATTCGCATATTGGGAATGGCATTCAGCCAGCCGGGCAGACCGCCGTACTCCCACTCGGTGCATATGTATGGGCCGGGACGAACAATAACTTTCAGCCCAACATCAGCGGCAGTTTCCACGAATTTAACAATGTCGGCAATTCCCTCAAAGTCGAACTGCCCTTCTTTTGGCTCGTGCATATTCCACGGCACATAGGTTTCGACTGTGTTCAGTCCGCAGGCTGCCATTTTTTCTAACCTGTCACGCCAATAAAATGGGTGGACACGGAAGTAGTGGAGCGCTCCGGACAAAATTGGTACATCACGGCCGAACAGTTTTTTGAAGTTTGGTGTTTCCATGGTTTTTACCTCGCGGGGGTTATTTTATGTAGTAGCACTGTCTAAAGATAGTGCAGTTTGAAGGAAAAAGTCAAGACCGTGGGACGCCGTCCCNCCCCCCTGCCACTTTTTGAAAAAAGTGGACAAAAACTTCTTAACGCAAAAGCATGAAATGCTTTTGTACCAAAGTTCGGGGCGACGCCCCAAGATGTTTTAGAGTTTTTCTTCACTCTGGCACTGTCTAAAGATTCAACGATTATTATGAAATGTCAAGATAATTCGCACACCTAACGCACTCGCAAACATATCGCAGGCATTCCGGCTCTACTCCGATTAGATTGCTCAAGAACAAAGTCACCAGTCCAAAGTAAACAAGCAAGCCGATAACGTCCTTAATAGTAGCTACAAGAGGGGCAGCCCCGGCGGCCTGGTCAAAGTTCATTTTTATAAGCATAAACGGCACAAAAAAGCCTATTAACGATGCAAGAGCCGCTGTGGCAAACAATGCCATACCAACAGATAACCCAAGCAGGTAACTTCCTTGCCATATTCCTGCCACAATTCCGGCAAGCACTCCTGTAATTAGTCCAAGACTTGCACCTACGCAAATTTCTTTAAGAAAATGCTGAAAAAATCGCTTTAAGTCAATGTGTCCAAGTGCCACTCCCCGTGCGAAAACAGTGGATGATTGTGTGCCGACACTTCCGCCGATGTTCATAATTACCGGAATGAAAAACGCCACTCCCACAACAGCTTGAAGAGCTTCCTCGAATCCCTCCATAACAAGGGCGGCAACAAGTCCGCCAACTAAGGCAATGCACAAAAAGGGCAACCGCACCTTCCAAATCTTGAAAAGGCTGCCTTTAACAAGCAAGTCGGAGCGGGTGGCTTCTGCACTTGCCACAACCCCCCCTTGGGTAAGCAGGTCCTCGGTGGCTTCTTCTTCAAGAATGTCCATGGCATCGTCAATGGTGATGATACCAACAATTCGCCCCTCTTTGTCCACAACAGGCAGGGCAAGCAGGTCAAGCTCTTGCAAGGTGCGAGCAACTACTTCTCTGTCGTCGTCGGTTGACACCGAAACGACATTTTTTATCATAATGTCTTCGATTATTCCGTCCGGGGAAGCAAGAAACAACTCTTTCAGGGAGATAACACCCTCCAAGCGGCGACTGTTGTCTGTTACATACAGGGTGTAGATGGTTTCTTTGTCGCTTGCCTGCTTGCGAACTTTGTCCGCCGCTTGAGCGGCAGTCATGTCCTTTCGCAGGGTGATATATTCCGGGGTCATAATACGCCCCGCGGTTTCTGACTTGTAACCAAAAAGCACGTTGGTCATTGCCCTTTCTTGAGGAGAGAGGGAAGCGAGTAGTTTATTGGCAACGGTGGCAGGCAGTTCATCTAACAGCTTAACACGGTCGTCCGGGGCAAGCTCGCCGATAAACTCGATGGTTTTTTCATCTGTGAATGAGTGGAACAGATTCTCGTGTTCGTCTGTATCAAGTTGCTCGAACAGTGCCAAAGCAGCGTCCTTTTTCAGCAACCGAAAAACGATTACCTGCTCTTCCGGGGCAAGTTCATAAAATGCTTGCAGTAATTCAGGAGCTTCCGCCTCTGCAAGCAGGCGTTTGAGGGCTTCCATGTCCTTGGACCGAAGCAACTCGAGTATTTTGTCTTTCAGCATAATGCACCTCCATGGGTATAATATTATTATTTGCAAATGTGGCGAGTTTTACCGTCCTTCGCCTTTTACCGTCAGTATCCAAAACATGGACCTCCTTTACAAAAAAATAAAAACACCTTGCACGACGGCAAGGTAAAAAATGCGTGTGAAAGGGAGTGTGTTTTCTATCTCGGCGAAAGGCGGCGTTCAGCCGTGCGGAGACCCCAACATGATTGACCACAACCCCTATTAGAGGGCACTCTCAATATACGCAATCCGTTCAAGAATATTATACACTTACCAGGGGCATTTGTCAATAGGGGAAAGAAAATATTTGCGAATTATTTTTGCGATAAATTCGAGGGCGTTTTTTTGTTCCACTGTATTGACAAAAGCCACAAAATGCGTTATAATGATATAATTATCAAAAATAAAAACAAGGGGTGTGAAAAAATGAAAGAAAAATTTCTGCAAGAGGGCTTGACCTTTGATGACGTGTTGCTTGTACCAGCCAAAAGCGAGGTGCTACCAAATCAAGTCAGCCTTGAAACCTATTTGACCAAAAAAATCAAGCTGAACATTCCGCTGATGTCGGCGGCAATGGACACTGTGACCGAGGCGCGCCTTGCTATTGCCATTGCTCGTGAGGGTGGCATTGGTATTATCCACAAAAACATGACCCTTGAACGCCAAGTCGAAGAGGTGATGAAAGTCAAGCGGAGCGAAAACGGGGTTATCAGCGACCCGTTTCACCTTACACCTGAAAACTTTGTTTTCGAGGCAGAGCAACTTATGGCGAAATATCGCATTTCAGGCGTGCCTATTGTTGACGAGGAGCGTCGCCTTGTAGGCATTATTACTAATCGTGATATGCGTTTTCTTGCTGACCACAACAGCAAAATCCGTGACGTGATGACCAAAGATAACCTTGTAACTGCACCTGTCGGCACAACTCTTGAGCAAGCCAAAGAGGTGCTTATGCGTCACCGAATCGAAAAACTCCCCCTCGTGGACAGCAAGGGGGTGCTACAAGGGCTGATTACCATTAAAGACATCGAGAAGGCCAGCCTGTACCCTAACTCTGCCAAGGACGCAGACGGGCGTCTGTTGTGCGGGGCGGCAATTGGGGTGACTGCTGACGTGATTGAACGGGCGGGAGCGCTACTTAAAGCAGGAGCGGACGTACTTGTTCTCGATTCTGCTCACGGACACAGCCGTAATATTATCGAGTGCGTCAGCAAAATCAAGTCTGTATACCCTGACAGCGAAGTTATCGCAGGCAATATCGCCACCGCCGAGGCGGCTCGTGACCTGATAAAGGCAGGTGCGGACTGTTTGAAAGTGGGTATCGGACCCGGGTCGATTTGTACTACTCGTGTGGTGGCAGGCATTGGTGTGCCACAGGTTACAGCGATTCACGACGTGGCGGCAGTTGCAAGGAAGGCAGGCGTTCCCATTATTGCCGACGGCGGAGTGAAGTACAGCGGCGACCTGCCGAAAGCCATTGCCGCAGGGGCAAACGTGATTATGGTTGGCTCGCTCCTTGCAGGATGTGAGGAAAGCCCGGGGGAAACCGAGATTTACCAGGGGCGAAGCTATAAAGTTTATCGCGGCATGGGCTCAATTGCCGCTATGGAAAAGGGTAGCGGGGACAGATATTTCCAAGCTAACGCCCGCAAACTCGTCCCGGAGGGGGTGGAGGGGCGTGTGCCATTCAAAGGTTCGCTGGCGGACACTGTGTTCCAGTTGGTGGGCGGACTGCGCGCTGGTATGGGCTACTGTGGCACAGCAACCATCGAGGAGCTGAAAGAGCAAGGGCAGTTCATCCGCATAACCAGTGCAGGACTGCGCGAGTCCCACCCCCACGATATTAACATCACCAAAGAAGCCCCGAACTATAGTGTTCAGGGGTAGGGACACGTACCCACTTGCGTACAGATAAGGAATTTTATTAGCATTTCGCACAACATTTTCCGTCTTAAAGCATACACACGGAACGTCATTGCGAGGCGATTGTTTGAAGAAAAAGCAAGTAAAAACTTTACCGCGGTCGCAATCCAGTCCCTGCTTCACTTCGGCAACTGGATTGCTTCGGGCGTGGAATTTGGCTGTACCATAATGCACATACGCCCTCGCAATGACGTTCCGTTTCTATTGGGTTAGGACGGGAACCCTTATCTGTACGCAGGTGGGGTGACCGCCCTCGGTCGTCCGCTAAACGACCAACCGCACCCTGTGTAGGGGACGCCGCCCTCGGCGTTCCGTTCGTTTAGTCACAACCAACACAAAATCCCCCAGCTGGGAGGGGAACAAGACAACAGCAGTTACGAAAGGACAAGCAATGCAAGACCACGATTTATGGAATTTTTTCGTCGGCGATTTCGCCACTTTCGCTATAAAAAATCCAAACCACCAATTCAACGATGAGCAGAAAAATGCACTTATAGCACTCTGGTACGATGGCTCGGTGCAAAATGGCGGACACATGACATTCTTGGATTTTCACAGCAAAATTTACTCTAATGATGAAGTGGCACACGCTTTGCGTGAAGTAGGCGGCGAGAAATTTGCATCTAACTTCCTTTCAGCAGTGTCGCATATGTACTATGATGAAGAAGTGGAGAGTTTTTTGACATTTGAAGAAGAAGACCCTGTTGAGGACGATATTTATTACAACTTTTCGCCCACACTATGTGATTTATTAGAGCAATATATCCACATTAACAAAGAAAAAATATTTATTTAAGGACTTCCCCATGCCATTTCTCGAAAACTTCCTCTCCTCACCCGACTTTCTCTGGGTTGCCCTCCGTGTGGTGGCGACAATTGTATCCACCACCTTGGCGGCAAAGGTTTTCCGCATCACATGGCGGGCAATCAGCCGCGAAACCATTCACCACAAAGCCATCAAACACATAATCAGCGGGCTGATTTGGCTGGCGGGCATTATCCTTGCCCTTAGCTGGATTCCCGAATTTGGCGACACTGCGGCAACACTTATCGCAGGGTCGGGTTTGGTGATTCTTGCTTTCGGTTTGGCGGCACAAGAAACCCTGGGCAACGCATTCAGCGGGCTGTTTATCTCGATGTTCAAGCCTTTTGAGGTGGGCGACCGAATCAATCTTGTGGGCATGGACATAGTGGGCTTTGTAGAGGACATCACCCTGCGGCACACCATCATTCGCACCCTGAAAAACAGCCGTCTTATCGTGCCAAACTCGGTGATTAACAAGGAGCTTATCGAAAACGCCAGCTTTTGTAATCCGCGGGCGGCGAATTTCATTGATGTGACCATCACATACGACTCTGACGTTGCCGCCGCTTGCGAGATTATGCGGGAGATAATCGGCAACCACCCCGAATTTTCGGACAACCGCACCGAGGAGCAAAAGCTCACTGCCCCGAAAGTGCCTGTGTTCGTGCGAAATCTTGGGCTGTATGGGGTGGAGCTACGCGCCAGTATGTGGACGGAAACAATCGCCAACAATATGGCGGCGTGCAGCGACGTGCGTCGACTGATATTGGTCGCATTCGACGAGGCGGGAGTGAAAATTTCATCGGCGAAGGTGCTGGAGGTTATAAATAAAAACAGCGATTGACAAAACCAGACAAATAGTGTATACTGTCTTTGGTCGAAAGACCGATTTATAGGATTGGCACTATTACATAGCGGTAGGCGGGAATCTTGCTTTCAGAAATGGAGGTGAGCATTATGCAATATTTAATTTGTTTGATTATATTTATAATCGTTTTTAACAGATTTCATGGTGATAATGAAAAATAACCGCCCCTCCCAAGGAAACGGTTATTTTTCGCCTTGATATTTTAAGGCATACTGTTATTTGAGGAAGTTACCCGTCTATCGAGTAGTGTCAATTCCTTTTGTGCCTTTATTATATCATAACAAAGGTTGTTTGTCAATACTTTCGCAAAAATATTTTTCACCCACTATTTGCAAAAAGGAAAAATCCATGAACACATTTCACGCCCTGCTATTCAGGCAAAAATATATCAAGCGGTGGTCGCTAATGCGGAACACCACCAGCGAAAGCCTTGCGGAGCATTCGGCACAGACTGCCATGCTGGCACACACCCTTGCCCTTATCGGCAACCGCCACTATAAGCGTAGCTACAATGCTGACCGAGCGGCAACATTGGCGCTGTTCCACGATGCCTGCGAGGTGTACACAGGGGATATGCCCACTCCGGTGAAGTATTTCGATGCCGCCATGCGTGAGCATTACAGCAAAATCGAAGAGGCGGCAAAAGAAAAGCTACTCTCCAACCTGCCGGAGGAGTTTCGTGGGGTGTATGGCGAGATTTTCGACGGCACGGCACAAGGAGACGAGGAACTGCTCCCTCTTGTCAAGGCAGCGGATAAGCTGTGCGCTTACATCAAGTGCGTCGAGGAACAAAAAAGTGGCAATAATGAATTTGACACTGCGAAAAAAGCCTTAGGCAAGGTCATTGACACCATGAATTGCCCAGAGCTTGCCTGGTTTATGGACAATTTACTCGAGGGCTTTGGCAAGACTATTGATGAATTGCAAGGAGAGCAAGATGAACTTAGCTAACGAAAAAATACAGTCCCCCAATCTAAAGACAATTTACAATATTGTTGACTGGATTGATTTTGGCTTTGTGTTTCTGACTATTTTTTATTACGGACGAATGATTAGCGATTTTGCCAGTGGCTTGCCCTACGGTGTGGAATTAAATCATGAAATTATTGTAGATTTGATAAATACCAACCCGTCTGCTGTTGGGATTATGCTCCTTTTCGCCTCACTTGCCTTATGCACCACATTTATTTTTCTTACTGTAAAAATTCGTGCAAGGCAAGAAATCGGTGCAGTTCGTGCCGTAGGCAGGCTTGTTTGGAACGGAATATGGATAGTTTTTGACTTGCTTTTCTTGGTAACGATATTGTTTTAGTTGACAAAAATTGCAATATGTGATATAATTCATTTGAATAGTGTCATTACATAGCACGCTGGGCGGTTAAATCTTGCTCCCGAAAGGGGGTGTTGCCGATGGAATATTTGATAGTTTTAATAATTATCCTTGCGTTAATTAACAGACTATACGATAACAACGACAATAAAAAGAACTAACTGCCATCTTCCACAAGAAACAGTTAGTTCTTTTTAACTTTACACTTTGGAGTTAGCCGCCTGTTGTGGCACTATTCACCCTTTGAATATATTCTAACATATATTTTCGTGAATGTCAAGTGTTTTGAAATAAAAATTATAAAAAGAGGTAAAAATCATGAGAAGAAAAGTAATTGCAGGTAACTGGAAGATGAATTTGACTCCTGCCGAGGCAAAAGTGCTGGTTGGCGACCTTGCAGGGAAAATCGCAGGCAATCCTGCTTGCGACGTGGTGGTGTGTGTGCCATTTGTGGACATTGCCACAGTTGTGGAAGCCACCGCTGGCACCTGCATCAAAGTTGGGGCACAAAATATGCACCAAGCGGAAAAGGGCGCGTTCACCGGGGAAATCTCTGCCCCTATGCTGGTGGCTTGTGGCGTGGAATATGTTGTCATCGGTCACAGCGAGCGTCGCCAATATTTCAGCGAAACAGACGAAACTGTGAACGCTAAAGTGAAGTCTGCTCTTGCCGCCGGGCTGAAAGTGATTTTGTGCGTAGGTGAAACTCTTGCAGAGCGTGAAACCGGAGTTACCGAAGAAACCGTGTCACGACAAGTGAAACTGGGTCTTGTTGGAGTAACCGAAGCACAGCTTGCCAATGTTATCATTGCATACGAGCCTGTGTGGGCTATCGGCACCGGGGTGACTGCCAGCGACGAGCAGGCAGAGGAAACTTGTGCGTTCACACGGGGCGTTATCGCAGAGGTGTATTCTGCTGCTGCGGCTGACGCTATTGTTATCCAGTACGGCGGTAGTATGAACGCCGCAAACGCCGCAGGATTGCTGTCCATGGGTAACATTGACGGCGGACTTGTTGGCGGAGCAAGCCTGAAAGCCGACGATTTTGCTACTATTGTTACGGCGGCGGGGTAAAAAAAATTAAATCGTCAGAAACTGAGCGAAGAAAAAGGTCAAGGTCGTGGGCTGTGCGCCCACACTGCACAAGTTTTTTGAAAAAAACTTGACTAAAAACTTCTTGACACAAAAGCATGAAATGCTTTTGTACCAAAGTTTCCTGGTGGGGTTTGGGGCAACGCCCCAAGACAAAAAAGACTTTTTCTTCAGTTTGAGTTTCCGACACCTTCAAAAACTTTAATTACCACAGCACAATGTGCTGTGGTGAAAAAAGTTTTAGTCAAGTTTTTTCAAAAACTTGCGGGTTTTAGGGCAGAGCCCTAAGGTTTTGACCTGCAATCCGAGGAGTATCCCCTTGCCAATCAAAATACCAAACGAACTGCCGGCAGCGGCTACCCTGCTGTCAGAAAATATTTTCGTTATCAACGAAACCCGTGCGACAACGCAGGATATTCGCCCTCTGCGAATACTGCTGTTGAACCTGATGCCAACGAAAATCGCCACCGAAACGCAACTTTCACGGCTGTTGGGGAACACTCCCCTCCAGGTGGAGCTTGAATTGCTCACAACCTCGTCACACCAACCGAAAAACACGCCGCAGGAGCATATGCTCGCATTTTACAAAACCTTTGACCAGGTGTGCGACCAAAACTTTGACGGCATGATAATCACTGGTGCGCCGGTGGAGAATATGCCCTTCGAGGATGTGGACTACTGGGCGGAGCTGTGCAATATAATGGAGTGGAGCAAAACCCACGTGACCAGCACTTTTCACATTTGCTGGGGGGCGCAGGCGGCGCTGTACTACCACTTCGGAGTGGCGAAACATCCTTTGCCCGCCAAACTCACGGGGATTTTCCCCCACCAAGTGTGCCACTCTAACCCTATTCTTTTCCGTGGGTTCGATGATGTTTTCCAAGCCCCCCATTCCCGCTATACCACGGTTTTGCGGGAGGATTTGGAGAAAGTGGCGGAGCTGAAAATCCTTGCAGACTCGGCAGAGGCGGGGGTGTACGCTGTCATGACCGAGGGCGGACGGCAGGT
>WQSD01000007.1 GCA_009788105.1 Oscillospiraceae bacterium
GGGAAAGTAGCTCGCGGAATAATTCTTCTGCCGCCGGGATTTCCAACCCTCCGGGGATTTCCAGCAGAAGTCCTTCGCCGTTTTCGGTTTCCACAGTAAAGCCGCAGGCACGAACCTCCTCGGCGTATTCCTCTAATAGGGCGCACTCCTGCTGTGACAGGGCAAGCTGTATTGGCAGTCCAAGGAGTTGGGTGTGCCGCCCTGCGGAGCGTTGCATATTTTGCTTCATTTCCTCGAAGATTATCCGCTCGTGGGCGGCGTGTTTGTCAATCATCATCAGCTTTTGCCCCTGCTCGATGATGATATACGTGTCGAACGCCACTCCGTGGATTTTGAAGGCTTCTGGTGGGGGTTCTGCTGTTTCGCTTGCTTCTTCTGTCTGCGTGGCAGGAGTATTTGGGGTGTCAGGGCGGTCGACGGCAAGGGTCGCCCCTACAGGCTTTGCGGTTGTGGGTGGCGTTGGTGTAACAAGCTGTAGTTGTTCCTCTTCCACTTCCACGGCAGGCAAATCGAGCGAGGGTGGAGAAGTGTCGCTATCCGCCCTCTCCATGACTTTCGCCAAAATGGATTCGGAAAATTCATCTTGGAACAAGAATGCAGAATCCTCGTGGGGCTGTGTCGTGATTTTCAGCTGAACAGGTGGCATGGGGGTGTCAACCTGCTCGTGGGCAGGAAGTAGCACGTTGTAAGCGTCCACAACCTTGTCAGACACATCCCCTTTTTGCAAAATCAGGGAGGGCACAGCGGTGTTCCCTGACAGGGCGTTGCTTACAGCACAATATATTGCATCAAACACGTCCCGCTCGTTGGAGAATTTCACTTCAACTTTGGTGGGGTGAACGTTCACGTCCACGAAGGCGGGGTGAATACACACATTCAGCACGCAAGTGGGAAAGCGATCCACCGACAGATAGCTTGAAAATGCTTGCTCCAAGGCGGCAGAGGCGGTGCGACTTTTGATAAATCGCCCATTTATAAAGAAAATCTGCCCGCTACGGTTGCTTTTTACGTTGTCAGGGCGGCCGATATAGCCCATGACTTCAATATTTCCCGTCAGATTTTGCACCTCCACCAGTTTGCGGGAAAACTCCCGCCCAAGCACTGCGTAAATAGCGTTTTTCAGCTTGGCATCTCCCGCAGTTTGGTAGCGGGTGACACCATCGCTGATAAGAGTGACGGCGATTTCAGGGTGAGAAAGGGCGAGTTTGTCCACAATGTCGTACACCGCGGCGGCTTCGGTTGTGTTCTTCCGCAGGAATTTTCGGCGGGCGGGAACGTTGGCGAAAAGCTCCTCCACAATCACAGTTGTGCCGTCACGGCAGCCTGTGTCCCCCACGTTGGTGCCGCTGTTTTCTCTGCCACTGGGGTCAAAGGAAACCAGCGTGCCCACCCCATCCCGCTTTCGTTTGGTGAGAATCCGCATCCTCCCCACGGCGGAAATGGCCGCAAGTGCCTCTCCGCGAAAGCCGAGTGTGCCAATGCCGTCAAGGTCGCTTGCCACCTTGATTTTGCTGGTGGCGTGACGAAGCAGACATAGCTCTGCGTCTCCACGTGCCATGCCCTCCCCATTGTCCGCCACGCGAATAAGAGAAACCCCGCCATTCTTGATTTCCACGGTAATTTCGGTTGCCATGGCGTCAATGGAGTTTTCAAGCAGTTCTTTGACCACGCTGGCAGGACGCTCCACCACTTCGCCGGCGGCGATAAGGTTGGATAATTCAGTTGATAGTAGTTTGATTTTCATGTGTGTACCTTGGATGGTGGGGTTGATGGGGGGCGAACGGTATACGTTGTACATTGTTGTAGGGGCGAACTGTGTTCGCCCGCAATTTTTTTCTGTTCCGTTCGTGCGGGTCGCCCAGGGGTGCGACTATACCTCAAAGCAAATGCGTTAGGCGAGGGGGTCCCGCATAAATTTGCCAAAACCGCAAATTTTGCGGGATGACGGGTGCAGGACGTGGGGGCGGTCTTTACCGAACGGGCGGGCAAAGCTCAAACCCCTCCCCTACGGGGTTTTGCCTGTATCGTTCGTGCGGGTCGCCCAGGGGTGCGACCCCTACAGGTGCAGTGTTTTGTCATTGACCTTTTCAATAAATAATTTGCGTAAGCAAATTTTCCTTAATTCTTCATTTTTCATTTTTAATTCTTAATTCTTCATTCTTCTTCATACCTCTTCGCCTTTTTTCATCTGATACAGCAAATTCATAGCCTCGATGGGCGTAAGGGTGTTCACGTCTATTGCACGAATACGCTGTACCACTTCTTGCTCCCATGGGGTGGCAGGCGGAGCAGATTTCCGCGGCTTTGCAACGGGAGCAGGTGCGGCTTGCTCAAGGTCGGACAGTACCTCTTTTGCGCGGCGAATAACGCTGTTTGGCACGCCGGCAAGCCCTGCCACCTCGATACCATAGCTTTCGTCCGCTCCACCCTGGACGATTTTCCGCAAAAAGACAACAGTATCCCCCTTTTTCCGTGCGGAAATGTGATAGTTTCGCACTCCCTCGACTGTTCCCTCAAGGGTGGTAAGTTCGTGGTAGTGGGTGGCGAACATAGTCTTCGCTCCAATGACCCCGGCGGTATGCTCTGCCACCGCGCGGGCAATGCTCATGCCGTCATAAGTGGACGTGCCACGCCCGATTTCATCGTAAATAATAAGGCTGTTTTGGGTGGCGTTTGCAAGAATATACGCCACTTCGCTCATCTCAAGCATAAATGTAGACTGCCCGCTGGACAGGTCATCGCTTGCCCCAATGCGAGTGAAAACTCGGTCAACAATTGACAGCTTTGCAGTTTGCGCAGGTACAAATGAGCCGATTTGCGCCATAACGCAGATAAGAGCAGTCTGCCGCATATACGTGGATTTCCCTGCCATGTTTGGCCCTGTGATAAGCATAAAACGGTTATCTGCGGTGTCAAGGCGGGTGTCGTTTGGCACGAAATAGCTATCCCGCACAAACCGCTCCACAACCGGGTGTCGCCCCTCGGTAATGCGAATTTCATCCCCCTCGGTCAGCTCCGGGCGAATGTAGTTATGCTTTGCCGCCGCCGTGGCAAGGGAATAGTAAAAGTCTAACTGTGCCAGTGCTTCGGCGCAGTCGCTGATACGAGATTTTGCTTCGGTGACAATGGCACACAACTCCACGAACAGTTCATGTTCAAGGGCGCTGAGTTTGTCCCCTGCCTTTAGGATGGTGTCCTCAAGTTCTTTCAGTTCGGCGGTGATGTATCGCTCGCCGTTAGTAAGGGTTTGCTTGCGTATGTAATGCTGTGGCACAGCCGCAGTGTTACTTTTGCTCACTTCGAGATAGTAGCCAAACACACGGTTATAGCCGATTTTCAGGTTCTTGATGCCTGTTGCCTCTCGCTCGCTGGCCTCTAATTCATCAAGGATGGTTTTCGCCCCGGTCACAATGGAACGCAGGCGGTCAACATCGCTGTTATATCCCGCGGCAATAATGCCCCCCTCCCGCACAGTGGCTGGGGGATTTTCGTTTATTGCACGCCCAAGATGCTCGCAAATATCCGCACAAGGGTCAACTCCTCGAATATCCGCAAGGGCGGGGGAAGACACGCTTCCTAACAGTCGCACAATCTTGGGCACAGCACCAAGAGTAGCGGCAACTGCAAGCAAATCCCGTCCGTTCCCGTTGCCGTAAACCAAACGGGTAAGCAGTCGCTCCAAATCCAGCACTCCATCAAGCCCCTGGGCAAGCTCTTCACGGAGCATGAAATCCCCGAAAAGCTCCGCCACCGCATCCTGTCTGCGGGTTATCTCCCCTTTGTCCAAAAGGGGCATACCAACGCATTTTCGTAACAGTCTTGCTCCTGCGGCAGTTTGTGTGTGGTCAAGCACCCACAGCAAGCTGCCCCGCTTGCCGCCGTCACGGATATTTTCGGTTAGCTCAAGGCTTCGGCGACTGGCGGCGTCCATTTCAAGGCAGTTACTGCCGCTGTAGAACACAAGGTCTTTCAAATTCACCTGCGCCACCCGCAAATGCTCTTCCATGTACCCAAGAAGGGCGGCGGCGGCACGATATGCGGACTCGTTCGCCCCTCGCGGACGGCGTTCTGCCACATGGGGCAACAAAGCAAGAAGTGCATCGACTGCGGTGGCTTTGTAATACCCGGGTGTGGGTGGATTTATGGCAAGAGAAAGCCGCTCCTCTATGGTTTTCCCAAGCGCACCAAGGTTTGCGTTGGTGATAACTTCGCTGGGGGAATACGCCCCCACTTGCGAAAGGACAGCCTGTTCAAGCTCCTCCGCTTTCCCTGCCCACTGGGTGGCGTACATAATGCCCACAGAAACATCCGCAAAGGCGATGCCTATGCCATCTTCGCCACGATAAATCGAGCAGATATAGTTGTTTCGCTCCTCGTCTAACTGTGTCGGGTCTGTCACCGTGCCGCGGGTGATAATCCGCACCACATCACGGCGAACAATCCCCGCCCCGGGAGTGGGGGCTTCCATTTGTTCGCACAATGCGACACGATAGCCCTTTGCAACAAGGCGAGCGATATAGCCGTCCGCACTATGGTGCGGCACACCACACATTGGCGCGCGCTCCGCTTCCCCGCAATCCCGCCCGGTCAGGGTCAATTCAAGCTCACGAGAGGCGGTGATGGCATCCTCAAAAAACATCTCGTAAAAATCCCCCAGACGAAAGAAGAGAATTGCGTCCGGGTGCTTGGTTTTTATATCGTGATACTGTTGCATCATGGGGGATAGGGGCATGGGAAACCTCGGGGGATTGAGAATTAAGAATTAAGAATGAAAAATGAAAAATTAAGGAAAATTTGCTTACGCAAATTATTTAATTAAAAAGGCAAGGGCATTTTACCACGAAATGCACGAAAAAGGACGAAAGTCGCATTTGTAGGGGCGGGTTTCCATGCCCGCCCGCCCAACCTGCGCCCGCCCTTGTCGCAAGACGGGGTAGGTGTGAAACGAAGGGCACGCACAGCACCCGTAGGGACGACCCTCAAATAGGGATAGATAAAATTTTTAATTTTGACTTGACAAACTAAAAAACATATGGTACAATATCTACAGAAAGAGGAAAAGTGCCACTCGATAGGCGGCGTTTCCCCAGTTAGTTAAAGTTAAAAATAACCGTTACTTTGCAAGGGTGCGGTTATTTTTTATTTCCATCATTGTCATTGTCTTTGATAATTAACACAAGGATAATTATTAGTGCAATCAAATATTCCATGATTTTGTACCTCCTTTCGTCGTTATCTAAACCGAACGAGGGAGGGGAAACGCCAAATCCCGCCTACCGACTATATGTACATGGCACTATCCTTGGACTGTTCCAGTCCAAGGATAGTATATCACAAGATTTTATTTTTGTCAAATAGAGTGTGATACGCCCTTAGAGGGCACCCCAAAATAATGTTTATAAGAATTATTTAATGCCCGCCACAGCCACCACAGCTACCGCATCCGCTTCCACAGCCACCACCCCCGCCAACCATAGCGGCAATGGCATCGTACACCGACTGCATAAAGCTGTCCTTCTCGCTGCTGGCAGTTTCAAAAGCGGTGTAAGCCTCGCTGTCAGTGATAAGAGCGTACAGCTCGTTAATGCGGGTGCTGATTGCGGTGATTTTGTCCTCGTCACGTGGGTCGGCGGCGTACTCCGCCGCAAGAGCGGCACGTTGAGCGGTCAGCGCCGCCATATGAGCAGACAGCACCTCATCGGTTTCGTAGCTTTCTTTGGCAAATGCGTAGCGTTTCAGTGCCTCGCTTTGCCCAAGCTCCTCCGCAAGAGCGGAGATTAGGTTTGTTAGGGTTGGGTTCATGTGGGACTCCTTTTTATAGTGTTGAAAAATTTGGGTGTGGTTTTTGTTGTTTGCCCTTGACCTTATTCCCCTCCCGTGGAGGGGTGCCGTTAGGCGGGGTGGTTCAGCGTGTATATTGCGGGCGGGGGCAAGCCCCGCCCCTACGGACACAATGCGGATTTCGTTGTCTGCGTAGGGGCGAACTGTGTTCGCCAGTTTGTACGGTGCGTTTCGCACGTTTCACACCTACCCCGTCAGGGGCAAATACCAGCCCCTGCCACCCCTTCCGCCTGCGGAAGGGGAATTACAGAAACGTTCATCTGTTTTCGTGCATTTTCGTGCATTTCGTGGTAAAATGCCCTTTACCCCCTACGCCTGCTCCACAGAGCGGGCAACTTCCCCCGTCAGCGAATGCACCCCTGTCCGCTTTATCTTCACATTCACCCACTCGCCTATGAGTGACGGCTCGCCGGGAAAGTGTATCACACGTCCGTTTTCTGCTCGCCCTGCCAGCTTGTCCTTGTCGTAGCTTTCCGCAAGTACACGAATGGTTTTACCCTTGTATTCCGCATTTTTTCGCTGTGAAATCTCTCGTCCGACAGCAAGCAAGCGGGCAAAGCGGTCTTTCTTCACCTCACGGCTGACCTGCCCCTCCATTTCTGCCGCAGGAGTGCCTTTCCGCTTGGAATAAATGAAAGAGTACATACTGTCAAACTCTGCACGACGAAGCATATCCAAGGTGTCCTCAAAGTCTGCCTCCCTTTCCCCCGGGAAGCCAACGATAATATCGGTGGTAAGGGATATTTCGGGAATGCAGCGGCGGGCATATTCCACCAGCTCAAGAAAGCTCTCGCGGGTGTATTTGCGGTTCATTGCCACAAGGGTGGCATTGCTCCCCGCCTGCAAGGGCAGGTGCAACTGCCGTGCCGCACGAGGAGATTCCGCGATAGCGTCAATCAAATCGGTGGTCGCATCCTTTGGGTTGCTGGTCATAAATCGCACCACAAAATCCCCCTCGACCTCACATACCGCGCGGAAAAGCTGGGTGAAATTCTGTATTTCGGCGTTCCTGTTAGGATTGCGGTAGGAGTTCACATTTTGCCCAAGCAGAGTAATCTCACGATACCCCTGTTCTACAAGGCGGCACACCTCTGCAATAACGCTGTCCGCATCACGGCTACGCTCCCGCCCCCGCACATAAGGGACGATACAGTAGGCACAAAAATTGTCGCACCCGGACATAATGGTCACGCTGGCTTGGCGGGAGCTTTCGCGGAGTATGGGCAGCTCCCAATCAGCGTCGTCCTCTCCAAAGCCGGTGATAAACTGCCGTTTGCCGCCGGAAAGCCTGTTATACAAAAGCTCTGGCAGGCGATGAAGCATTCCGGTGCCAAAGGTGAAATCTATATACGGATGGCTGTTTTTAATGTCATCTGCACGGTGCTGTTGCACCATCATACAACCGAAAACGCCAACAACAAGCGAAGACTTTTGCTCTTTTAGTGCCTTGAAATTTCCTGCGATAGAAAGGGCTTTCAGTTCGGCGTGTTCACGCACGGCGCAGGTGTTCAGCAGGGCAAAATCTGCCGCCTCCGGCTTGTCCGTGATATTATAGCCCATTTCCGCCACAATGCCAGCAAGTTGCTCGCTGTCCGCCGCATTTTGCTGACAGCCAAGGGTGCGAAGATAGGCAAACTTGCCCGCAGATTGCTTGCGAACAAGGGCAACATAGTCGTTATATTCAAGTTTTTTTTCCGTGGTATTGTTCATGGTGTTATTGTATCACATTTTATCAAATAATGCAAGAGTTATTCAATAGGTGGTTCTATATTTTTAATATGGCTATCGAGTTAGCTCATGGAACAGTACAAACATTGTCATTGCGGGCTTGACCCGCAATAGACTTGTATCGAAACAAAAATGTTAATACTAAAGACGGGACGCCGAGGGCGTCGTCCCCTACATGGGGTTCAGCTGTGCCGTTCAATCGGACGACCGAGGGCTCTTGCCGCCCCTTAACGGGGCGCGGGAGTGTGATTGTGCCATCGCACTCCCCCCTGTCCCTGCGGGACATCCCCCCCTCGCAAAGCGAAGGGGGCTTTGCCGAAACATTTCCTTATGCCCCAATCGCGTGCGAGGGGGTGGCAGTGGGCGGTCTTCCCACTGACGGGGGGAGTGGCGACACTGTTCAGCACGATGTTGCTTCAGCGAGGACGGATAGCGGGTGCGAGAATTTAGGCTCTCTGGGTATTTCTTACTTGATAATCAACTTATAAATTCCGAATTGTTTTTTGCATACTTGCCAAACTGCCCACATATATATGGAGCAAGACACCAAATTTGGAGGCAAATATGAAAGTAATCAAAACTACCGAAAGACAGCAACAACGCAGTCTTGTTCATGTGGGAGAAAGCATTAAAGACTTCCCACAAAAAGTTGGAAGGTTTTTTGCGGCTAATCGCAAGAAATCTATAGTAGTAAGCTGTGCAGTCTTGCTTATTGGCGGAGCATTGTTCTTAAACTGGACATTGTTTGGCAACTTGGGCGGCGTTCCGGACGATGACTACACCCCTGCTTCAGGTACACATGACCCATCCGGCACAGACACCGACGGTTCATTCTTCGCAGTATCTGCTATCGAACGTCAGCGTTCTCGTGATGAAGCCCGTGAAGTGTTCCAAATCGTAATCGACAGCAGCGACGCCGAAGAGGACGCTCGTACAACTGCCATAGCCGGTTTATCTCGTATCGCCGAGCAAATCGAAGCGGAAATCAATATCGAAACTCTTCTCCGCGCCCGTGGCTTCGAGAACAGTCTTGCTGTTGTCAGCGAAGCGGGTGTGACTGTTATCGTTGAAAGCGAAGATACGCTTATGGCCAATCAGCTTGTGCAAATCAAGGAAGTTACCCTTGAGCAAACAGGTGTAAACCCGTTAAATATCAACATTATCGAACGCCAACCTTCATAAATAACTATTAACAAAACAGCCCTGATTAAAGGGGCTGTTTTGCTGTCGAGGGGTACTTTCTAAAGATGTATTATTGTCAATATAAAAAAATATAGAAAAAATCTAATTTACCTATTGACATATTGAAAAAAGTGTGATATACTCTTCCAGTACGACTTGTCATATCATGATAAATTACAATAAGGAAGTAAAGATAAATGAATGTTGTTGTAGGAATTATTTTGCTTGCCGCTGCCGTGTTTTTGGTGGTTGCTATTCTGTTGCAAGAAGGAAAAAACAATAATTTAGGTGGTGCTATCTCTGGTGGCGGTGCTGACACTTTTTATGGAAAAACCAAAGGGAACTCTCGGGTAAAGTTGCTTAGCAAGCTAACTTCAATTATTGCTATTGCTTTTGTTGTTATCGTCCTTTTGATGTACATTGTGCAGGACAATGGCTTTCAGTTCAGCACTCGTGCTTTGGATAACCTAACCAATGATGATATAAATCTTGTTACCGATGAAGATGACAATGACACCGATAACGACAATGATACCGACAACGACAATGATACCGACAACGATAATGACAATGACAATGATAACGATGAAAACGACGAAAATGATGAAAATGATAATGACTAAACTTTCAGGCAACCACAATAGGTTGCCTGTTTTTTTTATTCTTGTGGCACAGGCACGCCAACCTGTGCGCTGACACTTATTCGGATACTGCCAAGGCTTGCTTCAAATGCAAATGTGGCGTCCTCTGCGGTGACTTTGCCCCTTAATATGGGCACATTCCAAATTTCCCTGCCTATGGACAGAGTAAATTCCCCACTATCTTTATTTTTCGCCAAAGTCAGGTCAATTCTTGTGCGATTGTACTGGAGCTGAAAAAGGCTTGTTCGTATGGTCGATTCGTCGTTGATACTCCAGTACAATCTTGCAGTAGTGGATTCAGTTGTAATGTTAATCTCCCATGTGTCGGTAGGTGATGTTCCGGTGTTTACGGCAAGATGAAACTCCCCGAAAGTAAGTTCAAAACGCAACAGTCGATTACGGTTGCCAATGGAAAAGTTTATAGACAGCCCACTTCCCTCTTCTGCGGAAAGTGATAGATTGTTTAGCCACGCCAAGGTATTGTCGTACGCACTTGCCCCCATAATCCCAATCAACGGGCGAAGATTGTTGTCCCTTTCCATGCGAGCATGAATATCCCCAAGGAATGCCGCCAGTTCGTTTCCATTGAAATTGTAAGATATTCGCCTAAAGCTCTCGTCACTTTGACTGTGGCGTAATGTGACTGCACTTTCGTTGCGGCGAAGGTGGCGAACAGCGGTGCGGAGGTATGGGCGCGCCAGTCGCCGCAGGTTCACCGGGGAGGCAGACGCCACCTCTGCCCAATTAGCAAGGGCGAAGACGTCCTCTTCATTCATGGAAAAGCGTTCTCCTATTGGAGCAAAGTCATCTGCGAAATTACTGAAGTATATTTGATAGTGTTCGCTATCAAATATACTTGACTGAATGGTAAACATGTCTGTATTGGCGAAAAGGTTGAAATAACTGCGAATATTATCTATCGTTCTTTCCGCAAGCACAGCGGCTTCACGCCTTGATGCATTGCGATAAATCGCAAGATTATCACTTGATGTCGGTGCAGAAAAATCAATATAAATAGCTCCATCAGATAGTGCTGTTTGGATTATATCGAACTTGCCCACGATAGAGTTATCTGTGCGTTCAGACAACTCTGTAACGAAGTTGCGCGCGGCTCGCCTAACTGCAAGGCTGTCGGCGAAAGACAAATAAATCGCCACCCCACAGGTAACTATGGCGAGGGCGGTGATTATGGCTGAAATGTTGATAATTAGGCGTTTTTTGCTCATTGTACTATGATGTTCGCACTTTCACGAGGGACGACTGTGGCAACAACCGAGAACGCCAACTCCAGCTTGCTCAAGTCTGCAATGATTTCATCCACTTCGGCTTGCGGCACGGACAAAAGCAGCCCGCCAGAGGTTTGCGGGTCGAAGAGAATTTCCTCCATAAATGTTGGTACACCAACAAATTCCACTGATGGTTCAAGGAAGTTTCGGTTGTTTTTGCCCCCCCCTGTAATGTGACCCATTTCCGCAAGTTCTTTCGCTTGCGGAATATACTGCACAGCAGAGCAGTCCACTTGGATAGAGTATTCCTGTGTTGTCATTTCGTTCAAATGCCCCAAAAAGCCGAATCCTGTCACATCTGTGCAAGCATGAATGGTGTATTTGCTCGCCACCTCGAATGCGTATTTGTTCAGGGTTTGCATACTGCGGGTCGCTTGGGCATAGCCGTCGCCAACATCCCGCCCTGCGCGGTGTGATGCGGTGATTAGCCCTACCCCAAGGGGTTTTGTGAGGATAATTCTGTCCTCGATTTTGCAAGTATTGTTCTTCTTTACCTTGTCCGGATGCACTGTGCCGCTGACCGACAAGCCATATTTTATTCCGCTGTCGCTAATGGAGTGACCACCGCACAAAACCGCACCACTCTCGGCGATTTTCTCCGCTCCCCCACGCAAAATCGCCGCAAGGATTGCGGTGTCTTCCTCTTGTGGGAAGCAGACAATGTTCATTGCGGTGATAGGCTGTCCACCCATGGCGTAAATGTCCGACAGGGCGTTGGCGGCGGCGATTTTGCCGAACAGCTCCGGGTCGTCCACCATTGGAGGGAAAAAGTCCATGGTTTGAATGATGGCAAGGTCTTCGGTCAGCTTGAACACCGCTCCGTCGTCCGAGGTGTCAAATCCCACCAGCAGGCGGTCGTCTGTCACCACAGGCAGCCCCCGCAACAGTCCGTGGAGTATCTTTGGGGGCAGTTTGGCGGCACATCCGCCACAACCCATATCCCGTGGGATGGTGGGGGAGATTTTGTTGTTGTTCATGGGGTTGCTCCTTGAATTTGTTTTTCTATGCACAAAAGACACGAAAATTGGTTTATGAAAAACTTGTTCGTGCCTTTTCGTGTCCGTTCGTGGTAAAATTCCCTTGACCTGACGAGCGGCGGATATACCCCTACCCGCCAACGTCGGTGTCATCCTCGTTGATGCACTCCCCTTGCTCTCCTGTGGCGGTTGGCTCAAGGGTCACGCCGTACAGGCGAAGCCATGCGCCTTTGGTGTTCCCCACTTGGAAAATCACGTCTGCATCCCCGTTGATGGTGACTTCAAATTCGCCGTATGCGTATTGATATGGCTTTTCTGTGGCTGTGATTTTCCCTGTGTGTTTCACTCCGCCTACTGATATAAAGTATTCTCCGATTCCGTTTTGAACTTCACTTTCGGCAGTGACACCGGAGGAATATTTCACTGTAAGTTTGTATGTAGCTTTTTGCTGGTTACGCACCTGCCAAATTACAGGCTGTACCTCTGACTGAAAGCCCTCAACGTAATCCCGCCCGGTTTTGCCGTCACAGAATTTCAGTCCGGCACTCACATGGCTGGCGTCAAACACCCGCAGTGTTTCTGTTTGGACAGTAGACACTAATCTGCGCTTTTCGCAAAGTAGCTCCCCGTCAAATTCCACCGCAATAACCGTGTTACATGACGGCGCAAGTCCTGTGGGCAAGCTGATTTCAACATCGTAATAATTCACACGCTTGATAGTTAGGGGCGTTTTGCTGTTGTCCGCAAGCAAATATGCTTTTGTTGGGTGGGTTATCATGCCGCCAATAGTGACAGACTTGCCGTCATGCTCGAACAGATGCAGATACAGGGTGTTCCCTTTAAGGGTGGTTTCCCCGAAAGTTTGTACAGGCAAAGGAGAGCGGGAAGTGCCGTAAATACTCTCGCCGTTCACTTTCATCCACTCGCCGATACCCTTTAGAATATCAAGGTCAACCGGGTCAATCGCTCCGTTTGCCATTGGTCCAAGATTCATAAGAACATTGCCCCCACGCGCCGCACTTTTGGCAAGCAGGCGAATGAAGTGTGTAGGTGGCTTGTGGCTTTTGTCACCTTTTGAGTAGCCGTAGGATTCGTTGGTTGTCGGAATGGTTTCCCAATGACCGGGAAAAGGGGTAACTTCAGCTGCACGGTCAGCTGTGTTGGTGTAGTCGCCGCAACTGGTGAACCGATTGTTACGGGCAAGTCTGCCGTTGACAACCACAGTTGGGTCAGCTTCACGGATTGCTTGCAATATACGCAAATTCTCAGAGGGCGGTAGCTTATGGGGAGTGTCGAACCACAGCATTTTGGGGCGGTAAATTTTGATTAGCTCCAAAATTTGCGGAATGCTTTTTTCGTCAACGTAATATTTCGCCGTGCGAGGAACAAGCTCGGGATATTGGTCAAACCACAGACCTTTATCCCCTTCAAACAGCTTTTTGTCACCGCCGCCGTTGGTGAACTCCCAGTCGTTGCCCGGTCCGTCCTGATGACCCCAGTCAAAAGCGTGAGAGTAGTAAAAGCCAAAGTCAAGCCCATGTTTTTCACAAGCATCACGTAGTTCCATCATGAGGTCGCGCCCTGTTTCCTTGTAAAAAGGGGTCATGCGAATGTCGTATGGGCAAGCATCAGAGGGGTTCATGGCAAAGCCGTCGTGGTGCTTGGCAGTAATGGCAAAGTAACGCATTCCCGCATCTTTTGCCGCAAGAATCCACTGCTCTGCATCAAACTCGACTGGGTTGAATTTGTCGACAAACTGCTCTTTATATTCAGCTTGTGTTATGCGGAAATGTCTTTGAAGATGTTCGGCGTAAAACACACGTCCGCCATTGTATTCTCCCCCTGCAATGGCATACACTCCCCAATGAACAAAACACCCAAACTTATCTTCATGCCACCACTCCAAGCGGTCAGCAATGCCACTGAATGACTCTTGCAGCCACTGCCCATTCTCAAGTGCGGCATCTAACGCCATATCGTCACGCTTGTTGCCTGACAAGATTTCACCAACCGGGATTATTCGCATGGAACGCCATGTTGTGTCTGCTTTGGCGTTCTCATATTGCATGACAATGGGCTGGGACTTGTCCCCGTCGTGGGCACTGATTACAACAGAATTGCCCTGATAATTCTCCCCTGCGTAAAAGATAGCTTGATGCCCCCGGGGGATTTCGATTTCGGTTGGCAGGGTAGGCAGGGCGTAGTCGCCGACGCCATAGGATTGGGTTGAACCGTCTTGAAATTTGATTTTTATCATGATGGTTTCCTCATTAGACTTGTTTCGGAATTAAAACATTACTCCATCTTATTACTCCACCGAATAAACGTTGCACATTTTGACTGTGAAAAAATGCAATGTTTATTCGGTGGAGCAATAATTGGTTTGGTTGGGCATTGGTCAATTATGTAACACACGCTTTCACAAAGCCGTCAAACAACGGGTGTACCTTGTTTGGACGAGATTTTAGTTGCGGCTGGAACATTACTCCCACAAAGTGCCGTAGTTCGGGTAGCTCCAGGGCTTCGCAAGTTTCCCCGTCCTCTGAATAGGCAGAAAGCACCATGCCGCCGCCCTCTAACTGGGTAAGACAATTGTTGTTCAGCTCATATTTGTGGCGGTGACGCTCGGCGATTTCGGTTGTGCCGTATGCAGCGTGGACTTTCGTGCCGTCTTTCACCTTGCTGGTGTATAGTCCTTGTTGCATGGGAGCATTGACAGAATCCACTCCATCGGCAGACAGCACCACCACAGGATACGGGGTCGCTTGGTTAAACTCGGTAGAGTGCGCCCCCTCTTTGCCTAACACATTGCGGGCAAATTCCACCGCGGCAAGCTGCATTCCAAGTCCAATTCCGAAGAATGGTATGTCGTTACGGCGGGCATAGCCGATTGCGGCGATTTTCCCGTCAATGCCACGCTCGCCAAATCCGGAGGGAACAATGATGCCATCGCAGTCAGCAAAGATTTCTGCCGCATTTTCACTCGTCACATCTGCCGACTGCACCCACCCTATTTGGGCAACTGCATCGTTGGCAAACGCCGCATGGTGCAACGCCTCGGCAATGGACAGATAGGCGTCACGCATTTCCACGTACTTCCCTACTAACGCCACGCGAATGGTGCGTTTTGCCGACTTAATCCGTGCCACCATGCTCTCCCATTCGGTCAAGTCCGGCTGTATTGCACCAAAGCCCAGCTTGCGGCACACAGCGTCGCACAGCCCCTCTCGCTCCAGCATTAACGGCACTTCGTATATGGTATCCGAAGTCATGTTTGGGATAACACAGCTTGGCTCCACATTGCAGAAAAGGGCAAGTTTGTGCTTCACTTCCGCTTGAATTTCGATTTCGGTGCGGCAAACAAGAATATCCGGCTGAATCCCAAGGGACAGCATATCTTTCACGCTGTGCTGGGTTGGCTTGCTTTTCAGTTCGTTTGACCCTGCTATGTACGGCATTAGGGTAACATGGACGAAAATGCAGTTCTCCCGCCCAACTTCGTTTTGAATTTGACGGCACGCCTCAAGAAACGGTAGGGACTCAATATCTCCCACCGTGCCACCAATCTCTGTGATAAGCACATCGCAGGACATTTTTCCTGCCGCCATCACGTTTGCCTTAATCTCGTTGGTAATATGAGGGATAACCTGCACCGTTTTACCACCGTACTCCCCTGACCGCTCTTTGTTTATCACATTGTTGTATATTTTCCCTGCGGTAATGTTGGACAACACGGACATATTCTCGTCGGTGAACCGCTCGTAATGCCCCACGTCAAGGTCACAACTGCTGCCGTCGTCTGTGACGAACACCTCTCCATGCTGATACGGACTCATTTTCCCTGGGTCAATATTTAGATAGGGGTCGAACTTTTGCAGGGTTACTTTCTTGCCCCGCGCCTTTAACAGCCGCCCAAGAGATGCCGCCGTAATGCCCTTCCCTAATCCGCTAACCACTCCGCCAGTTACAAAAATATACTTCATTGCGCTTGTTTTTCTCCTTGAAAATTCTCTTATGAGTGTGTTGAATATATGATTGACCACAAACCCTTTTTTTCAACACTCCCATTATATCATATTTTACTACATTTTGCGCGAAAGGTCAATAGGAAAAAAGAAAAAGATTTTGCGACTATCTGGTTAGCTCATGGAACAGACATTTCTGTAAATCCCCTTTCGCGAGCGGAAGGGGGCGCTGTGCGAATAGCACATCCCAGCGCGGGAGCGACTGCGACCCGGGGGCAGGGGCTGGTGTTTGCCCCTGACGGGGTAGGTGTGAAACGAACAACACCCTCTCTGCATCTTAAATCGTAGGGGCGGGGCTTGCCCCCGCCCGCAATATACCACCGAACCACCCCGCCTACGCCACCCCTCC
>WQSD01000008.1 GCA_009788105.1 Oscillospiraceae bacterium
TAATAGTGGCAGTTCCTGCAGACACCGCTGTTATCGCACCGTAGTTTACAGTGGCAACGCCAGTATCGCTGGATGCCCAAGATACAACAGGGTTTGCGCCGGCAGGCTCTACTTCGGCGGTGATGTTTACACTTGCGTTCACTCCCACCAAAGACACTGTTGCTTCAGATGGCGTTACACCAGTAGCTGGAGTGTATTGCGACGGGTCATTGTCCCCATTAGGGTCGTTGTCCCCGTTAGGGTCGTTGCTCCCGTTAGGGTCGTTGTCGCCGTCGGGGTCATTGTACCCGTCGGGGTCATTGTCGCCGTTAGGGTCGGTGTCACCGTTAGGGTCATTGTCTCCGTCGGGGTCATTGTCGCCGTTAGGGTCGGTGTCACCGGAGCCATTGGTCCCCGGTGGGTCGTTTACCGATATAACATCGCCGTTGCCATTATCCGACACAATATGAACAACCGCACCAACAGTTCCAGCAAGAAGCACGGCTATCCCTAAAAACAAAATCACAAGGATATACCAGTCTTTTTTCAGGTCAAACCTTGACGAGAAAAATTCTTTCAATTTTGTCATGATTCGCGCCACGCGCGGCGGAATATCGCGCGTCCTTTCTATTGATTATATTCTAGCTAACTTCTAAAGTAATGTCACCAAATGGTTGGGTTAGGTTAAGTGTGTGTTGCCCCCATGTAAGGGTGTATCGCAATACAACACGATATGTGCCAGAGTCGCGCGGTTGAGGGTTTGGCAGATTCCATATAATACTTCCACGTGCAGAGCTTGAAAACCTGCCACTACTGACCGACCGCCCAAGCTCGCCGTTGTGTTCAACACGAAAGATTTCATATCCCACAAGGCTAAAGTTGGTCAAATGCCTGGGTAGCCTACCCACTCCTAATTCAATATGAACAAACCTTGCGTTAGAACCCGCCTGAACAGTTAAATCATCGAAACGAAGAAGGGTGGTTTCAAAATATGGAGATGAATTATTAAAGTACCCGTCAAGCCATGCGGCACGTTGGGTCAGCCACTCAGTCAACCAAGTCAACTGACCGAAGTGGCTGGTAATTGCACGCTTCTCTGCAGAAGTACCCAGCACACTTGAGCCAAACACCTCCCACCGCTGAAAATTGCGGGCAAATTCATCCTCGTAGTCAAAATACATTTGCCACAAAAACGCCAACGTCCGAGGTAAGTAATATTCGTTTACTTCCGCCATTCGCACTGCAACTGCGGCACGAAATTCGGGAATTTTCATTAAATTTTGATACCAGTGGTGGGGGTATCTTCCTGTGTAGGGGTTGCCATTTGGCAGCCATACATAGTAGGGATGCCCCTGAAGCTGGAAAGTTGTTGCTCCCGCTGTGTGTTCAAAGTCCCATACAGGACCGATAACAAGGCGGCGTGTCCAGTTATGCCCCCGAATTTGCATAAATTGGCTGGCACGCCCGGAGTCATGGTCACGGAAAAGCTCGTGTATTATGTACCAGTCAACAAAAGATTCTTTGCATATCATATTAAACACTGATGCACAGCGGTCCATAATAGTATCGTTTATCCATGTCATTAAATTGCGAACATATGCAACATGAGCAGGAGAAGTGCCTCCGTCACGAATGTGAAAATGGAAGTCACCAACAGTGAACCAGTCACGCCCGTGCTGCAAATGTGCGTCTTGCGTCAAACGATACAAAAGCTGCTTTTCTAATATGTATTCACTGTGAGCAGGGTTGGGATGGCGGACTGTTTGCACTCTGCCTGTGCCATGGTGGACAGGCTCGGGAATATGCACGCTGATTTTGTACACCCCTTGATACACCCCATCAAAATACACATGGGCAAACTGGGAATAGGGTGCTTGCACTCCTCCCATAAGGTTGGCAAGATAGTACGCACCATAGTTACGGAAAAGAGAAAAGTCTGCGTGGTTGGTGATAAAAGTCCAGTCACGGGCAACATGGTCGGCATTTGGCATAGCAACCCTTTCATTGTCAAAGCGCAAGCGAAATGGTCGCTTAGGTGCATTCCAAGAGGAGTTGCCCCGCCCTCGTAGTTGGGCATTAACTTCAAAAAGCTGAAATTCTTCGGGGGTGTTGGATATTGTTACTCGCACATCTCTCCAATTAGTGCGATTAAAAGAATTACTCTCACTTAGGCGAGGGGCGTATGTGCTGTCAACATTTACCACAGGAAAGCCGACGAAAGGGGATGGTTGCGGAGTAGGCTGATTAGTTGACTCGTCGTCACGGCAAACATTACCGCAACTTTCGTTACAGTAATAGCACAAAACATCATAGTTGCCGTTGTTTGTTTCGCAAGCGGAAAGTGTAAGGAACAACACAACAATCAAAGAAAATAGCGAAAAAACTTTCATATACATACCCTCCGTTAAATTTTATATCACTTATGTCAAATATTATATCACATAAATTTAATATTGTCAATTGTTATTATATGAGTTTGCAAAATTTTACAATTTTATAAACTAAAATACATACGCCTAAATTTTCTTCCGCAATTTCGCAAAAAATTCCCGTAATAGCTCCGCACTCTCTTCACCAAGCACCCCTGCGGTGACTTGGGGTTTGTGGTTTAGTGGCAAGGCGTTCAAGTCCACTACCGAACCCATTGCTCCTGATTTCGGGTCGTGTGCACCGAAGATGACTTTCTCTAATCGTGCGTTGACAATTGCCCCTGCACACATTGGGCAAGGTTCGAGAGTGACGTACAGGTCGCATTCCTCCAGTCGCCACCGCCCAAGAGCGGCACAAGCAGAGCGAATGGCGATGATTTCCGCATGGGCGGTGGCATCTGCGCCTTGCTCCCGGCGATTATAGCCGGTAGCAACCACTTCCCCATCGTGGACAATCACCGCTCCCACCGGAACTTCGCCCTCTGCTGCCGCCCTGCGTGCCAAGCCCAGGGCAATATTCATGTAATGTTCGTGATTTTTGTTTTCCATGTTTCCTTTATGGGTGCGCCTTTTATCTGTGAGTGGGTTGACTGTGTTCGCAATTTTGCTCGCTTTCCAAAGACGGAACAACAGTGATGCGGTGCGAAACATGTGCAATATGTTCTATCTCTATAGTCACATATAACAATTATAACACAGTTTAAGATAAAAAGCAATTCACAAAGACGAAGAAAATCAATAAAATGATACCAGGGAGCAATAAGCGGACGATTGACATTGTGCTATTCGTAATACGAGAATATTTATCCCTTAAACTGGTAATACTGAAAACAAGAAAGATGTATAAACGAAGGAGTGGTTCAATGAACATAAAAAGAGGTGACATATATTACGCTGACCTAAGCCCTGTGGTCGGGTCAGAGCAAGGGGGGCTGCGCCCTGTGCTTATCGTGCAAAATGATGTGGGCAACAAATACAGCCCAACGGTGATTGCGGCGGCAATTACCAGCCGTGTGAGCAAGACAAAATTGCCCACCCATATTGATATTTCTCGTAACAGCGGCGACGATATTAGCCCCGGATTAGCGAAAGATTCGATTATTCTGTTAGAGCAAATTCGTACATTGGATAAAAAGCGGCTGAAAGAGAAAATGGGGCATCTTGATGACGGCACTATGCGGCAGGTGAACGACGCCATCACCGTCAGCTTTGGTCTGGGTGCGGACACAGCCGCAGAAACGGTACCAGAGCAGACAGAACTTGCCCCTGAAGAGGGCGTTGCACCAGCGTGAATGTGAAAAAGAAGCGGAGATTTTCCGCTTCTTTTTTTATTCGGGGTGGCTTCGAGGTTGCCCGTTTGCGGTGCGTGTTCGGCGGGCAGACACAAGACCTGCCCCTATGGCAAAATGCGGGGCGAGGTTGTATCATTCTATTGTGCTCTCCAGGTATCCCTACTCCTCAAACTTCACTATTAGTTCTGCCGGGGTCAAGGCGGATTTTTCATCGCCACTTACGTCCATGACAATTTCCCCGCCTTTTAGCATAATCAGTCTGTCACCATAGTTTATGGCGTCGCTCATGTTGTGGGAAATCATTATGGTGGTTATCTTTTGCTCCTCCACCAATCGTCGAGTAATCTCCATGATTTGCTTGGCGATTTTCGGGTCAAGGGCGGCGGTGTGTTCGTCGAGCAGTAGCAACTGCGGGCGTTGCAAGGTTGCCATCAGCAGGGTAATCACCTGGCGTTGCCCCCCGGACAGCAGGGATGCCTTTTTGCGGAGCATGGTTTCTAATCCAAGGTCAAACTCTGCCAGCTTTTCTTTGAAAAACGACAAGTCCCCCTTTTTCATAGCTCGTCCAAGCCCTCGTGCTTTTCCGCGAGAGTTAGCCAGCGCCATGTTTTCCGCAATGGTCAGCTCCGGACAAACGCCGAAGTTCGGGTCTTGGTACACCCGAGCAATCAGCCCCGCCCGCGCAGAATGACTACGACGGGCAATGTTTTTCCCATCAAAGAGAATCGAGCCTGCGGTAGGGCTAAGGTTGCCGTTGATTATGTTAAACAGAGTGGTTTTCCCGGCACCGTTTCCCCCGATAATGGACAAAAACTGCCCCTCGGGAATGTCAAGATTAAGGTTGTTCAGGATTTGCACCCGCTCAACCCCGTTATCGAAAACTTGGGATATGCCCTGCAGGCGAATGGTTTTGTCAGTCATCGCACTCCTCCTCGCTTTCCGAAAATCATTTCACGGAATCGTGGCACGCACATGACGACAAGTACTACAAGTGCGGCAATTCCGCGCTCCCATGCGGTTGGTATGCCAAGCGAGATAACTCCCACTCGCAACCCAAAGAAAATAACTGCACCAAGTGCGGTAAGCATTAACTTGACAAACAGCCCCGCTCTTTTAGGAGTGAGTATTTCTCCCATCACGATGGCGGCAATCCCAATAACAAACGCTCCGACACCACTTTCAAGGTTTGCTCCCATAAACATTTGTGTCGTAAGAGCGCCCGACATACCAATTAACCCATTTGATACAACAAGGGCAAAGATTTTTCGGCTGTCTGTGTCGATTCCTTGTGAACACGCCATGCGTTCGTTATCTCCCGTGGCTCGGACTGAAAGTCCAAAGCTGGTTTTGAAAAGAAAATGCAAAAACAGCAATGTAATAGCAACAACAATCGCACCAACAACAATAGATGCCCAAAAATTCGCTGTAAATGCTCGCACCCCTTGTCCAACAAACCACTCACGAATAGGCCAGAAAATATATCGCTCTCTTGGGGCGGAAATGGTGTTGCTACCGCTTAAAATAAACATATTTATCGAAAACATTGCAAGGCTGACAAGCAACCCCGAAATGATAACATCAATTTTCATTTTGGTGTGTATAATTGATGTGACAAGCCCCGCAATTGCACCACACACCAGGGCGGCAAGAATAGCAATTGAAAAATGCACGTCGTTATACAAGAGTTGCATTGACACAATTGCTCCAAGTGAAAAAGAACCCTCTACAGTTAAGTCGGGCTTTTTCATTATTCGCAGGGATAAGAAAACTCCAATAGCCATTGGAGCGTGTATCAGCCCAAGTGCCAAGGCATTATATAAGTTAGATAGATTCATGAAAAATCCTTTTTGGGTGTCGAAATAGGGGTTGTTTTCACAACCCCTGTTTCATATTAGTCAAACACTCTGTCTGCCCTGTTGATGATTGCTTGTGGAATTGTAAAGCCTATGTATGCTGCTTCTCCCGGGTTGACGTAAAGTGTTAGGGTGTCGGCTGAGGGTGAGTAGAAAGAGGCGTGCCATCTGTCATTCACCAAAATATCAAAGGCAAGCTCGGCGGCGGTTGCACCGTTTACTTCAAAGCAAACCGTTAAGGCAGCAACTGCGCCTTGGTGAACAATTGGCAGGTCAGCAACCACGATTGGTAAGCTGTTTTCCATGTCACGGTTAAGGTTTTGAATTTGCGTCATTGCACCAACAAGTTGGTTATCTTGTGGTACATATATTGCAACAATGGTGTCGTCACCCGCTATTTGAGTAAACAAAGCGGCAAGTTGCGCCACACCATTTCGTGGTATGCCAAGAGGAACGATAGTGCCGGCAGGAGCGGCAGCTTCCATACGATTGCGAGTCGCAACAGAATTTGGCTCTTCGTGGGTGTACAAGAATGCAATGCGGTTGTTTTGATCAAGAGTTGTGCCAAGAAGTTCTTCTAACAGGTCAACTTGCGTGTCCATTGGCAGTGCACTGGACGAGCCGGTGGAAGAACCCTGGTGAACCAAGTTTGAGCCAACAGGGTCGGTGATAATCCCGAACACAAATGGGATTTCTGCATCTTGTGCTACCGGCAAAGCGGCCTGAGATGCACTGGTACCCATGGAGAAAATCAAGTCAACGCCTTGTGCGGCAAAGGTTGTTGCGATAGAATTAGCGGTAGGTATTTCGCCGTTTGCATTTCGGTGGTCAAAGGTGACTGTGTACCCCGCCTCCTCCATAAGTTCGGTTAATCGAGCCTCAAAACCGATTCGTCCTTCGGCAAAGGCGTCAATTTCACTGCCGGACAAAATGCCCACAGTAAAGTCATAGTCGCCGGAAGAACACCCTGCAAACAGGATGACGGACATTGTTAGCAGTAGGGTTACTGCAAGTAGAATGGATAGTTTTTTCATGATAGAACTCCTTTGTTAATTAAAAATTTAGAATGAATAATGAAGAATTGCGGTAGATTTGCTACGCAAATCTGGTTTATGGTAGAATAAGTGGAATGTAGGCTGCGGGGTTTACCCTCCCATTTGATGATATACTGCTCGCACAACATCCCTTATTCCCTTGCCTTAATT
Organism: Oscillospiraceae bacterium; assembly: GCA_009788105.1. Taxonomy (GTDB): domain Bacteria; phylum Bacillota; class Clostridia; order Oscillospirales; family CAG-272; genus WQSD01. The sequence goes on from WQSD01000008.1 coordinate 6,759, forward strand.
GTCAATTGCCCTGCCCTACTTCGCTATTTCGCTGGCACGGCTTTCGCGGATAATGTTTACCTTGATTTGACCAGGATAATTCAGCTCATCCTCGATTTTCTTGACGATTTGGCGAGCAACGCTTACCATGCCGGCGTCGTTCACCTCTTCAGGTTTAACCATAACACGAACCTCCCGCCCTGCTTGAATGGCGAAGGCTTTTTCAACCCCTTTGAATTCGGTGGCGATTTCCTCAAGACGGCGTAGGCGTTTGATAAAGTTCTCCACATTTTCACGGCGAGCACCAGGGCGGGCAGCAGAAATAGCGTCAGCCGCTTGGACAATCATGGCGACAAGAGTACGTGCCTCCACGTCGCCGTGGTGAGCCTCGATAGCATGGATAACGTCCGGCTTTTCCTTGAATTTCTTGGCAAGGTCAACCCCAATTTGCACGTGAGAGCCTTCAACTTCAGCGGTCATTGCCTTTCCAATGTCGTGAAGCAGTCCTGCGCGCTTGGCAATGGCACTGTTCGCACCAATTTCGTCTGCAATCATAGCAGAGATAAAGGCAACTTCAATAGAGTGCGCCAGCACGTTCTGCCCATAGCTTGTGCGATAACGCAAGCGTCCAAGAATTTTCACAAGCTCGGCATTTACCCCGTGAATTCCCGTTTCAAATATGGCGCGGTCGCCAGCCTGTTTAATAGAAAGGTCAATTTCACGCTTGGATTTCGCCACCATTTCCTCGATACGAGTGGGGTGAATACGCCCGTCAGAGATGAGCTTTTCCAGCGTAAGCCGTGCGATTTCTCGGCGGACAGGGTCAAAGCAAGAAAGAGTGATGACCTCGGGAGTGTCGTCAATGTTCAGGTCACACCCTGTAAGCACCTCGATAGTGCGGATGTTTCGCCCCTCTCGCCCGATAATGCGACCTTTCATCTCGTCGCTTGGCAACGGAACAACTGATACGGTAGTTTCGGCTACATATTCAGAAGCCAGCCGCTGAATTGACATTGTGATAATGTTTTTGGCTTTTTCATCAGCGATTTCTTTGGTTTGTGCCTCAATTTCCATCAGTTTTTGTGCCGCCTCGAATCTGGCTTCATCTTCAACTGCTTGGATTAACTCCCCTTTGGCTTGTTCAGAAGTCAAGCCGGAGATTTCTTCAAGTTTTTCCACTTGTTTTTGGTGGACAGCGGCGATTTCTGCGGTTTTCTTTTCGTTTCCTTTGATTATCGCCTGTAGTTGTTCGTCGCGCCGCTCGGCAGCGTCAATTTTTTTGTCAAGGGTTGATTCCCGTTGAATTACTCGCTCTTCAAGGCGAGACACTTCTTTGCGGCGTTCCTTGATTTCCCGCTCAACTTCGTTTTTCAGCTTTAGGTTTTCTTCTTTGGCTTCAACAAGTGCTTCTTTTTTCTTTGATTCGGCGATTTTTATGCCGTCTTCAACAATGCGCTTTGCTTCTTCCTCGGCAGAGCCTATGGTTTTTTCGCTGGTTCTTTTGCGAATTTGCACTCCTGTAATAACACCTACAGGTGCGCAGATTATTACGGTAATAAGCACCGCTAATATGATTTCCATCTTTATACCTCTGTATCTATATATTAAAGGGTTCACTACTCCCCTTGTTAAGTGACTATATGAATGTGTTTTCTATCTCGGCGGATAAGCGGCGAAAAGCCACAGTTCGCTCACGCATTACGGCGACCTCCTGGACGGATGAACCGCAGACAACGGTATCAAGCTGTCTAAGATTTTTCGTGGTAATCATGCTTTGTCCGAGGACAACAATACCGTTTCAGGCTAAGATGCTTTGTGGTCAATCATTGCCCGTCCAAAGCCAACAGTACCCTTTCAGGCTAAGATTTTTCGTGGTCAATCATGCTTCGGGGCTGTTATTTTCTCGCCTTACGGGGAAATGAATTCCCCTTCATGGCGAGAAAATAACACCCCTCAGCACATTATTCTGTTGCATAATTATCAAAATATCCACGGACAAGCACCACTGGCGTGCCTTTATCGCCGCTACCTGACACAAGGTCGCAAAGGCTGCCGATAAGGTCGGTGATTTTGCGTGGGGTTGTGCCTGTGGCGTCGTCTTTGCCCATAAGGTTCTTGTTTTTTTGGCGAATTCGCTCTATCATCGCCATGCGGGCTTCTTCGCCGCTGGCATGGGCAAGTTCGCTGTCGGCGATATTTTTCAGTTTAAGCTCGTTTGGCAGACCTTTCAATCCGCTTGTATAAGCAGGAGAAACAACAGGGTCGGCAAGCTCCCAAATCTTGCCCGCCGGGTCCTTAAACGCTCCGTCCCCGTACACCAAAACCTCGACATTTGCTCCGGTTTTGCTATGTATCATCCTTTGCAACTGCTCCACAAAATCGTCACTATTACGAGGAAACAGCTTTAGCCTGTCGTCTGCGGCTTTGTTAGAGCCAAGCAAGCCGTAGTCCGGGTTATATCCGCTACCATCAACAGATTCCGCAAGAATATCGTCTAACCCCAGCAAAGTGTGCGCTCCGCCCTCGGAAAGGCGAAACTTTGTCATGTGGCGGGTGTGAATGTCAGCCGCAATTACATTGGGCGTGTGCTTCAGGATTTCGCAGGGGTCGTTGGAGAGAATTATCTTCAGTCCGCCTTTTGCCTCTTTGCCGATGTTGCGGTACAGCTCAAGATAGTCAACCGCTGTGAACAAGTGACGGGTGTCCCCGAAAACATTTCGGAATTCTTCTTCGGTAAAAGTTTGCTCGTATGGGTTTACCCCTGCCTCGAAAACCCGCTCGGCAGTCACAAGATGGTTTCCCACCTCGTCAGAGGGGTATGACAGCTGAACCACCACCGAATCTGCTCCGCGAGCAATACCACGAAGCTGAACCGCAAAGCGATTACGGGACAGGATAGGGAAAACTACCCCAACCGGTCCGCTGGGGATAGCGGAGCGAACAGCCGCCGCCACATGGTCAACTGTGGCATAGTTCCCCTGTGCGCGGGCAACCACCGCCTCGGTCACGCCGACAACATCACCCTCTACAAGAGCGGTGTTTTGTTCGGCACAAAATTTTAGCAAGGATTCGCACACTATCTGGGCTAAATCGTCGTTTTCACGAATGATAGGGGTGCGTATTCCTATGGCTTGTGTTCCGGTGATTCTCATGATGTTCTCCTAAAAATAAATAGTGTGCTGAGGGGGTTATTTTCTCGCCATGAAGGGGAATTCATTTCCCCGTAAGGCGAGAAAATAACATCCCCGAAGCATGATTGATACGAAAAATCTTAGACAGCTTGACACCGTTGTCTTTGGTCAGGGCAATGATTGGCACGAAAAATCTTAGCCCGAAAGGGTACAGACAAAACACCCGTCTTGCGACAAGTGCAGTCGCAATCCACCCTCTCCCCAAAAGAGGGCTTGGGTGCTGTGCGCCCTTGACCTTTTTCTTTAAGTTGAATTTGCGTAGCAAATTTTCCGTAATTCTTCATTCTTCATTCTTAATTCTTAATTGCCCTTCACTACCCTCTCAACATCTCATTCTTCACATCCCACAGCTTTTGCGACAGGTCAACATAGTACCCGTGGGGGTTCTTGAATCGCTTCATCTCGTCCCACAAGGTGTCCACCTGCTCAAGGCAATATTTGCGTATCTCCGCCGTTGCCAGCTTGGGGTACACCCGCTTGCCCCCTTGGAATATGGGCACAAGGAGTTCCCGCGCGGTGAAATTGGTCAGGGTTTTCCGTTTCCACGTGTACTGTGGGTCGAAAATCTCAAGTGGCCTGGTGTCGTCAATGGTTTCGTCGTGAACGCACAGCAGGTCGGCCTCTGCCATACCGCTGTCACGATTGTACAGGCGATACACCCGCTTAAAGTGGGGGGTGGTAATCTTCCCCGGGGCTTCGCTTATCTTGATTTTGGGAATGATATTTCCTGTGTCATCTTCAATGGCAGCAAGTTTGTACACTCCGCCGAACACAGGGTCAGACTTGCAGGTAATCAGCCTCTCCCCAACGCCAAAAGCATCAATTTTCGCCCCTTGGTTCAGCACCTCACGGATAATATATTCGTCCAACGAGTTGCTGGCGATTATGCGAATTTCCTCTAACCCCGCCCCGTCCAGCATTGTGCGGACTTTCTTTGAAAGGTAGGTAATATCCCCCGAATCTAACCGCACCGCACCCCTTTGAATGCCGTGTTTCTTAAATGCGGCAATGGCGTTCGGCACGCCACTTTTCAGCACATTGTAGGTGTCCACAAGCAGGGTAGGATTGCTCGGATAAATGGAGCAATAGGTGTCGAATGCCTGCGGTTCGCTGTCAAACATTTGCACCCAGCTGTGTGCCATTGTGCCAACAGCGGGAACGCCGTAAAGCTGCTCCGCAACTGCACAGGCGCTGGAGGCACAGCCCCCGATATACGAGGCTCGCGCCCCAAGAATCGCTCCGCTTGCTCCTTGCGCCCGCCGTGAGCCAAACTCGGACACCGCCCTGCCGTCGGCGGCACGGACAATGCGGTTCGCCTTTGTGGCAACAAGGGATTGATGGTTAAGTTGAAGCAGGATATAGGTTTCGATAAACTGTGCTTCGATAGTGGGGGCGCGAACAGTAAGCAAAGGTTGTCCGGGAAAAACAGGAGTGCCCTCCGGCACCGCCCAAATGTCCCCTGTAAAGCGGAAACTTCGCAGATAGGCAAGAAAATCTTCGGAAAACATGCCCTTGCCGCGAAGAAAATCGATGTCCTCTTCGCCGAAACGCAGGTTTTCGATATATTCTGCTACCTGCTCCAGCCCGGCGGCAATAGCAAACCCGCCACCGTCCGGCACATTACGGAAGAACATATCAAAATAAGCTATGCGACCCTCCATGCCGGAAGCAAAATAGCCGTTGCCCATGGTGAGTTCGTAAAAATCCACCAGCATTGTGTAGTTGTCCGTAGGACTTTTGTTTGACATTAAACTAACCTCTAAAAGAGTATTACAAAATAGTATACCATATATAATAATACTTTGTCAAGGTTTTCGGAGAAGAAATATGCCGATATTCTTTGAAAATTGTGTGAACATAGTTTTAATTACAAAATCCCTCGCAAATCTTGGGCTGATTTTATAGTCACTCGAGTATTAATAAGCAAAAAAATCCTAAATTTTATGTATAAAGACTCCTTTTTTGGCAAGAATATTTTCATAACTCTTGGTAAAAGGAAGGAGAAACCATGACTTACCAAACGAGAAGAAAGCTGTTAAACGCATCACTTTACATTTTGTTTGCATTAGTAGTAGCGGCTGTATTAACTGTTACTGTGCTAACATTTGTAAACGCCAACCGACCCGTCCCGCCCCCGCGTCCTCCGATAGAGAACAACCAACCTCCGCCGGGTGACACAAACCAACCTGACCCACCACCGCAACAACAACAAGACCCGCCTGAAGAACCTCCGCCGACTGACGGAAATGACGCTCCCACAGACGCTGACCCAATGAGCTATTTCCATTTGCCTGCTGAGGGTCATGTAATGCGCGGATTCAGCATGACTGTGCCAGTGTTTTCGGTAACGACCAACGATTTCCGTCTGCACCCGGGCATTGACATCAGCGTTCCTAACGGCTCGCCGGTGTTTGCTATCGCTTCCGGGTTAGTGTTAGACATTGCAGATGACCCGCTGATGGGTCGCGTAGTAAGCATTGACCACGGCTATGGAATAGTGTCCTATTCAAAGGGACTGTCAACAATTGTGCCGGACGGCATCGAGATTGGTATGCCGGTTAGCGCAGGGCAAATCATTGGCGCTACAGGGGATACCGCTCTGCTGAAAATTGCTGAAAGCGAAAGTTTGCACTTCGAGCTTCGTGTTGACGGCGAACATGTGAACCCCCTTGATTTCCTTGATTTTAGCCAGGTAGGCGCAACTGCGGATTAACCTACTGAAAAAACCTCGAATGCTGCGTGGGCATTCGAGGTTTTTACATTGGGAAAAGTCAAGACCGTGGGGTTTCACCCCACACCCGACCACCTTTTTGAAAAAAGGTGGAACAAAAACTTTTTTCTCAAAAGCATAAAATGCTTTTGCAACAAGGTTTTTGGGGTTCTTAGCCCCTTTTTGCAAAAAGGGGCTAAGTGGGGTTTGGGGCAAAGCCCCATACAAAACAGACTTTTTCATCACATTGGTTGGGAGTGTTGAAAAATAGGGTTCGTGGTCAATCATGTTATAAATACTCGCTTCTGCATAACAATTCTTCAATTATATATGGTGCAGAGCAAGGGTCAACATCTCCGTCAGCAAAGATTCCGAATAGCTCCAGAGCCTTTGCTTTGTCGCGGGCAATGTCGGTCAAAGTGATGTCATTTGCACTTCCATTGTTATCAATAGAAATAAATATAGAGAAAATTTCTGTTTTTCCAACATTTTGCTCGAAAATTTCTTCGCCATACAATTTATATGTTAAGTTAATATTATCGCATGGGTTTGAATGTCTTTCTGAAAGGCAAACTTTTGCGTTCGCTATGGTTGATACTGGCATTTGTTGCTCCTTTTTATGGTTGTATATACCATATGTTGTGTTACTTGCACTTATAGTATACTATATATTGCAATAAGTCGCAATAGCCACTCACAACAAAATTCGACAATGTTGCTCCTTTTCGTTGGAAATAAATGATAATTATTTAATATTGATTATCAAGAATATAAGAATTTTGCGTAATACAATAGTTTGTTTTTCGGAAACTTGTGGAAATTTTCAAGTCCTATCTTCTTCACAAATGCTATATTATGTCATATTAACCATTATGTATCCATATTACCACCAAAAACCTTTTATATGGCAAAAAGCCTATTTTTTAGCACTTCCATTACGCATTGTTTACACTTCGTTCACAAAAAAGGAGAACAATAGTTTGCAATTGGATTTATTTTGTGCTATAATACTTATAGAACCTACCAAAGTATATGAATACAAAGGCAATAAAAACAAGGAAAGGATGCGCGAGATAAACAAAATGGCACCACTTTGGTGTACCCCCCCCTCGTGCGTGGCGCATAAAGTGAAAAGGTATTTAACAGACAAAGAGCGGATGGTATATGATTATATAGTAGAATGTTTGCAACGAGATGGATACGCTCCCTCGGTGCGAGATATTTTATTTGACTTGGATTTTCGCTCTACATCGACAGTACATAAATGTCTAAACAATCTTGCGGAAAAGGGCTATCTTCAAAAGGAGCGGGGCAAAAGCCGCACCTTACGAACCGACGAAGCCAGCAACACCCCTCGCTCTCGCGCTACAGTGAAAGTGCCGCTTTTGGGGCGGGTTGCGGCAGGCACGCCATTGCTTGCAGTGGAAAATCACGAAGGCTCACTTGACTATCCTGTTACCGACCGCAGCATGCTGGATTCCGAGCTGTTTGGCTTGCGTGTTTCCGGGGACAGCATGGTTGAGGCGGGGATTTTAGATGGCGATGTGATTATTATTCGCAAAGACAACACCGCCAAAAACGGCGATATTGTTGTTGCCCTTGTTGACGAAGAGGCAACGGTTAAAACTTTTTATAAGGAAAACGGACATTTCCGCCTACAACCGGAAAACAGCTCCATGGAGCCGATTCTCCTTGAAGATGTTTTTATTATAGGTAAAGTTATCTCCCTTATGCGGAGCTATTGATTTAAGGATTTTAATATTTCATGAAGCTAAAAATTTACACCGCCGAAGAAAAAGCACACCGCAAAAGTTTGCTTTTACGGTGCTTGTTTGTTCTTTTTGTATTACCGTTGGCTAATACATTCTTGGTTTTTATTCCGTCAATCGTTCTGTCATTCAACGCCGCATCTCATGGATGGGGTGGACTTGGCGTGGTTGCCGACCTACTGAATCTGTTGTCCAGTATAATTAGCTCTGCATTGCCAATTGTGGCGTTCGCAATTTTTGGCTTATCCTATTTTAAGTATTCGGACACTACAAAAGTCCGCGGTATCTTCAAGCCATTTTTTTACCTTCCCGGAAGCCTTGGGCTGTTTTTTCTTATTTGCATTGCCCCCCTTGTTTCTGCAATTTCTAATTTGATGGGGGAATATTTTATTGTATCAATTGGACAGCACAGCCTAAGCCGAACGGTTTTTTTGGACGGATTACCCGCTTATATCGCCATATCTCTTCTTGATTGGCTGACCACTGTTGTAATGCTTATCGTGTTTATCTATCTTTGCTCCATGGAACGATTGAAGCACGCGCCGGACGAGCTGTACACTGGCACACGAAAAGTTCATCTGCCGAAATTGAACGCCGAAAACTTGCTCCGTCCGCTACGGCTGTGGATTCTGATTTATGTTGGTATAGTGCTGTTTCAGCTTGTTACGCAAACAGTTGTGTCAATAGTTTATGATTATATTGAAGGAGTGCTGCAAGAGAACAGCCTGATAGATAATTTTGTTTTTTACGCTGCACAATACATAGTGTTCGCCGGTGTGATTGGAGCAATGTTTTTGATGCGAAAATGGTCAGTGCGCTGGTTGAAGGGGCGTGCCTTCTAATCCCACTTTGTGGTCAATCATAGCCCGCTCACGCATTTCGGCGGTCTGCTGACTGGGTGAACCAGTCATACCACCGCCTTCAGCGCTCACAAGGGCGTTTCAATCTCGTTATTTTGACTTTCCAAAAACCGTTGCTACGCAACGATTTGTGTTTTTGAAAAAGCCAAAAAAATTCGCTCCAAGCGGAAAATCACCGCTTATCCGCCGAGATAGAAGGCACACTCTTACGAAATAAATTAAGGACAAAAAACTTATGCTATTACGACTTTTTGAAAGAGGCAACACTCAACAAGCCATAGTTTGGCTTTTGCTTGCATTGCCGGTGTTGCTGTTTTCCTTTTCTTTTCACGAGGCGGCACACGCCTTTGCGGCGAATAAAATGGGAGACCCCACGGCGAAAAACCTTGGTCGTTTGACCATGAACCCTGCAAAGCATATTGACCCTGTTGGTTTTGGTGCAATGTTGCTTGTGGGTATCGGTTGGGCGAAGCCTGTGCCTGTGCACACTCGATATTTCAAAGACCCGAAAAAAGGCATGGCATTTACTGCCGCCGCCGGTCCGCTGTCAAATGTGCTGCTGGCGTTTGTGGGAGTAATCGGCTATACAATTATGCAAAGTGTGACGGGGCAAATCCCCTTTAGTTATATCGCGCTTTTAGAACACCCGGAAGCAATG